>NZ_JFGV01000042.1:0-45344 GCF_000612035.1 Photorhabdus aegyptia
GGCGTTTGGATAATGTGATAACGTTGTAACCGCTAAATTAACGTGACACAGAATTCTGAACGCCCTCAAATAATATAAAAACCTCAAGTTAATTTAAAAAATTATCTTCTATAAATATCTCATAAATTGCTTCTATCAGGCTCCCCCAAAAGAGAGCCTGTATTATATAATCGCGAAATTAATTAACGGATGGTATAACGAATATGCAAAATAATATCGCTCATAGTTTGCAATATTGCTTTCTGCTTGTCGGTAGCATTCGGAAATTGAAGATTCAGTGTACCCTGATCATCAAGAGCAATACCTTCAAATGGCAGGTATTTGCCGTCATTGAAATCCAACTGGAACTGACCACTATCATTGGTACCATGAGACACAGCCAACGCTGAACAACCTTTCGGCAATTGAGTACTGCCACCATAGCTGAGCATAGCCTGAACATCCTGATAAGGCCCAACCAATGCAGGTAGCGAAACACTGATTTGCTTAATACGACGAACCTTGTTGCTACCAACGATACTGTCTGGATAATCCGTTCCCAGTTTCAAGTCGGACAATTTGACCGAAGCTGACAGGATAGCATTAGCCAATGATAACCCATTTTCTTTAGTTCCTGCTGTTCCCTCCCCCTTATCCAATAATGCAGGTATTTGTTCCGCTAAATTAAAACGATCATTACCTTCCAGTGAATCATAAACCACTGCCAATGAAACCGTGCGTTCTACTTCCAAAGCGCGAGATTCCCATTTCAGATATGCCTCTTCCATTTGTGCCAGATTTTGTATCAAAGCTTCTCCACACAATAAGCCGGCGTAAGTTCCTTGCCATGCACCCGGTTTGACAAAGCTAATGGAATTATCATTAGCTTCCCATTGATAGGATTGCTCTGCCATCAGGCAACGTGATACGGCCAAGTCATAGAACTGGAAATAAATACCTGATAAACGCCCTCGTAACCAACTATATAACGCTTGATTACTGAATTTGCTTCTTAAGAAAGTAAGTTGTGCCTGCGCCTGAGCTTGCTGGGTTTTCAGGTACTCTTTTTGCATTTCAGCGGCTTCACGGCGAATAGACAGTGATTCCAGTTGCGCGTTTAACTGGTTAATCTCCGCTTGTGCGTTGTCACGCTGAATTTTCCATTCTTGACGGCGACGGCGATATATTTCCGACTGAGCAACTTTCTCCGCATCAACCATCTTGGCAGAAGCGCTCAACTCAATACCGTCAGCGATGGCATAGGCAATAGCACCATAATGCATGCCGCCATCAGCCAGGCCGAAAATATTTGGCGCCATATCAACACCCGCGCCTGCCATACGGGAAATCTGCGCTCCCTGAGACTCAATAGCAGATTCTGAGCGTAACGCCAGCGCTCGCTGCTCACCTGCGTTGATGTTCTCCTCATACAGTTGGCTATAGCTGTCAAACCGTTGTTGCACTCCAGCTAAAGAGACTTGCAAGGCGGTTTTTTCCGAATCCAGCTCTGCCAATTGGTTATCCTGCATACGAATACTGGTCAGTATTAACTCGCTGGCTTGGGTTTGCAGTAGTTGACTCATAGCTTCCGCATCCTGACGCTCACTGTACCCCAATAGTGAACTACCGAACTGTATAAGCTGGTTAACCAAGCCCCGTGCCCCTTCTAGCATTTGAGGGAAGCGGTGAATAGTCAGCGGCGCCTTCGGCAAGTCGGCTCCCCCTTGAGAAGCTGAAACCGCCGCACTCAGTAAAGCTTTTGGATCAGCCGGTTTAGCATACAGCGGCAAGGAGAGCGGCTGGCCGTCAATCGACAGATTATGACGTAAATTAAACATACGCTGCGCCAGTGTCCGCCAGTAGCCTTTGAGCTTGCTATTTTCCTGCGGCAGGAATAAAGCGGTCAGGGAATTGGCTGTTCCTAGCAACGGGGTTTTTACCCTGCTATTGAGACGCAACTGGGTAAGCACTTGCTGACGAACCTGCTGTGTGGTTTTTGAAGCAGCATTACCCAATGTTGGATTAGCCCAAGTCGTACTCAGCATCACTTGTGGCTCATCACCCAACAGATTAAGCGCCTGTGTATACCACATTTTAGCTTCAGCCAACGTATCACGCTCTAACTGGCGGTAAGCAGCATCACCACGGGCCATTAGCAGATCCAACGTCGCCATAAAGGTAGCCACCTTGTAGTGCATCGGATCATCTTGGGCTACAGCATCTGGATCGGTGGAGTCCAGTTGTTGTGCATTCCAACTGGTGTCTTCTTCCAGCGGTCGCACGTTCCAGTGGTAGATAGCAATTTTACCATCAACGATATAACCGGATGGACTCCAGACATAACGGAACCAATGGTTCGCCGCATCAAAATTCTGTTCCTGCAACAAACGATGAGCCATCATCATCGGCGTGTAATAGAACAGTTCCCAGAAATAGAGAGCATTGGCGCCAGAGAAATCCATCGGTTCACTGTCGTTCTTTAATGCCTGTGCGGAAGAGAGACCACTAAAGGTCTTGTGATCGTCGCTGAGAAACCAACCGTGCGGATCTTTCTCATCAGTACGGTCGAACAAGATCTTATCAGTCGTTTCCTTTTGGTATTTTGCACGTACCCATAAATGATTTTTATTTCCATACGCCTCTATAAAATAGGGGAGAAAAACTTTCACAACAGTTTGGCTGGTTTCACTCAATTCCCCCTGATAAATAACAAAATTATCGCCATCTTTAAATATATCAGTATATTCAATAGCAAAGCTCTTATTAGTGCCATGAATAGATTCATCATATTTATCCAGAACAAGTTGTACATACGTACCCGCTCCTAATTGAGGTTCCTGAATATTCTGAGTTTCCATACTGAGCACTGCATCAATGCCACGATTAGCACGGCTAACCAACTGTTGAGCGAATAAGGTATTCAAACGGGTACGATATGCACCAATTTGCATATATTGAACACCGTTATTTTCGCTATATAACGCAATCACGTTCTCAGTACCGAGAACTTTTTTAGTTACCGGGATAATAAAAGTTTCTGAACCCAAGAATCGGCCATCTTGTGCCGTAGCGGTGAAATCAATCTCAATATGTGCCTGATTGTCGATGAAATTTAAATTCTTACAATCTATTGTCAGGTTATTGAACTGATAAATCATCTCCTCAAAACTGGGTGCCGGTTGCTGAGGAACATAGGTACTATTATCAGCAGTAAAGATTTGATCGTCGCCACCCGCTTTTACGGTGATTTTTATTTTAGAACTATCAATGCCCGTATTGATATTAATCGGGTTGGATATTTTATAACTCGACCAATATCCACCAGTAGAGATACTAATTACATCAATCTCCTGGAGATTAAGGTAAAAATCTTTGTTACTGGTTCCAGCATCTATACATTGAGTTCCACCATTATAATCCGCTGTTTTATTGTCATCTTTCGAAGAAAAATACCACTTCTTATCTTCAGAGGAAGGGTTTTCATTATATATACAAATACTATCATCTGAGTTATCGTCTTTTCCGAATTTAAACAATGGCACCAGATTAAAACGGTTTGCATCATCAAATGATGAATCATAAATTATAAATTTATCACCTAATGAAGCGTATTGTTTCATAAGATTACATTGTATGCGGCGGGTTCCCGCATATCCATTATGAATAATACTCAATGCCATATTGGTAGATAGCCTTAAATCTTCTGCCGCCGATTCAAAAGTAATATTAGGAACACTACCACCATAAAGCATGGTTAAACTGTGATCACCCCAAGAATAATTACTGTTACTTGTCACAGAGGAAGGAATTTCATAATCCTCCGCATAACGGTTATTAACTCTTCTGGTTATGACTTTTTTATTGTCGCTATCCGGATCTGCCATCACAGTATCAAATTGCGGATAACTGTTATTCCAATAGTTAGTTGCTTGTGCATTCGTCATATTGTCTGATGACATATCAGCGAAAATATATAGCCCAGTGACCGGCGCATTATTATCGGTATAGGAGCTATAACTACTCTGCATCGAATAGAACATAACTAATAGAGTGTCTTCCCCTTGATAACCAGTACAATACAACCCTAAAGATTCAGCAGCATCAGTACTCGACGTGTAATTTTTTACCTTTTCTGTCACATCAAAAGTAAATGGTGTATTCCAACTACCGTCGTAACGAATATGAGCCAGTTTTAAGTTATATTGATAAATCGTGGTTTTACCATCATCACTTTTCTTTGATTGCTGCTCCAGCCATAGCAGATATAAGCGGGACATATAAACAACCGGACGGATGATATTTTTCCAAGGATTGACAGCACAGGTAATTTTATTCCACTCACCCCAAGCATTAGCGGCAAACTTGCCATTTTCACATTTGCTGTGATCAACACTACGCCAGTAATACGTACCCGGAGCTGCTTGGTCGATACCGATAAAATAAGTTAATCCTTGATCCACATTCACATTATCGTGGTAAGCACTAATTACTTTCAGATTTGCTACCTGCTCAAAGCTGGTCAAATAAGTTTTGAAAGCATCTTCCACCGTATCCGCATTTAGCTGGCTCTGGTTGATGGATTGCAACAGCGCATCCATCATTTTGGTTTGCCCAATGCGCTGAGTGGGATCAACATAGTTTTCTGGATAATAGACCAGTTCAGAGACACCAGCCCAAGTGCTGTAACGTTTATTGTAACGTTCCCAGTCAGTGAAGAACTGACGGGTACTAACGTCCGATGCAAGCTGACCTTCATCTCGGTTTAAAGCCCGGTTAACGTACAGTTGAATACCGGCGATAGCTTCTGCAATACGTGAAGTGATCACATCGGCAGAAACCTGATTATCAATCAGCAAATAGGTATATAAACCGTTACGATCACGTACTCCAGCAGCACTATCGACAACAGCATTAATATAATAGTTACATAGTGCCTTACTGAACGTCTCATCCAGTTTTTTCTGTGCCTGATTAGCATGATCAGCCATCAGCGCAGCCGCCGCAGCTTGCCAGGCAGCATAGTTATGATCTATCCCATATTTCAGGGCCATCATCCCTGCCAGATCCAGTGGAGAAACCGCCAAGGCCGAAGACATCTGTAACCATTGCAGAATAGCGTCAATCTGTGTCCAACTGGTCAGTTTTGTTAGATCCTGCTCCACCTGATTAGCTGCCATTTGTAGGAGAGATTCCTCCTTATTCATAGCTTGTGCTACATCGGTAACTGTCAAGGCTCCGTCTTTCAACGCCGCCAATATCAAGGAGGCATGTTGCCCCAAGCCATTAACCCAGGTATGAAAACCTTCCAAGGCCATCAGGGTTAACAGACCGTGATCCAGTATGCTTTTGCCTGCCACTAGCAGAGAAGATTGAGTCACGATCAGTGACAGTTCCGTTTCACTTAGCCCAATACGACGATAGATCAGGCTCAATTGTGCCAGCACCTGAGCAAAGGTAATCACCTTCAAGCTGGTTGGTGTTGTTTGCACTTCTTTCCAAAACCCATCAACAGTTATTTGTGCCGGTTGAATCTGGTCTATCCACAACAGCAGGTCATACGCAACTTCTTGAGAAGTCAAATGCAAAGCCGAAGTAAAGCAAGGCGCCATTGCTCTTTTCAGATCTTCCCCAATCAGACTCTCTTTACCATGCAAAGTTGAAGACAACGTAGCCGTCAGGTTGCTAATTTCTGGCGTTAAAGTAGTGCTGTAAGTGGTCGTGGTCATCAGAAACAGGTCGGTAACTGTCCATTTTTGGGCCTGCAACCATTGTGTGATCCACGACAATGTTTCTACTATTTTGGCCAGATTATCGTCGGTAATCTGATAAATGTTGGTGTCGCCATAGCCACAAATCACCAACAGAGTATTCAACTCGTCAATAGTCAGGTTATGAATCTGGGCCAACAAACTAACCAAATACAGATCAGACAAATTCTCCAAGTTATTTTTGATAACACCATTTTCTTTACGATCGGTGATCAACAACATCTGATACAACTCACTGGCGTTAACCTGAAACGCGCGTTTTAAAACAGCCTTGCGCTGATCATCACCCGCACTGTCTGGCTTAAGATCCAGATCAGGATTAGGAAGATGTTTAGAGTTGTCCTCACTGATTTCATAACGAATACCATTGAGCGGAGGATTATTAAATAGTTGTTCAAACTGGCTAAGCTGATTGCCAACAGCTTGCTGAGAGATATTAATATTAGCCAAAATAGCGGCGGTATCTTCACTGATACCATAACGATCAATGTAGAATTTTACCCGATAAACCTTGTTTAATACCTCAACTGTAATTGATTTGGTGCTATTAACACTATCAACAATACGCTCCAGCGTAGCAAAAGAGAGGCCAGTAGCTTTGAGCAACCGAATAGCCTTGTTCATCTTAAGCAGGAAAGCTTTCGGGGAGTATTGGTCAATTTTAAAATTGGCGGCGGCAAAATTATAACTGCCGCCATGCCACCTTTGTAATCCTATACTGAGTATATCGCCAGAGTCGTTACGTTTGATTGTCGCTTGTGATTCATACTCCTGATTTATGACCATATCAGGATGAGGATTATGGGCAATCTCTGTCCAATCAGCGGAGCCATCTTTATATTGCAGATAAAAATCATCCAAACCAAAACTATTACTGAGATTGTATTTGATCAAATAATTATCACCACCCTGTGGATACAGCTCAATATAATTCGTCTGACTGGTATAATTATCCGATGGTGTTCGGGTAACACGAACCACTTCCATCTTACCCGTACCATCGACCAACGGAATAACCAGAATATCACTGCTATATCCAACACGTGATAATGAAGTAGTAACATAGGCAATATCTTCCGGTGAGACGCCATAATACCGGGCCAGATAACTTGGGGACATTAACTGAGCATTAGTAATATTCCCAAAGTTTGTTTTATAAAGCGTATCAAGCGCGGCTTCATCTTTTTCCGGGATCTCCTCAATCAGCAAGTTATACAGTTCTGGCGAAATATGGGAGCTAATACCCAACAAAGTCACAGGATCGAGCTTAGCAGCAACAATGGGTGCCTGTGACAAATGACGAAATCCTGGATCACGTTCATGAACGATTTCACGAACAGTTTCATAAGCGTGATGATAAGGTGTCTCTCCACTTAAACGATAAGTTGACAACATATCCATCACTTCATCTTGTGATTTTCCTGTTTTTGTTTCGATCCCGGCAAGGCACAATTCATTAGAGAGAGCCAGCGTTGAAATTTCTTCATCCATATTTTTCTGGCTGAGCATTAAGCTTGCTAAATCCGGGCGACGTTTATCTAGGTAATAAATTGAGCTGCTGTCATGCAAGTTTTTGGCTTCACGGTACAATTCCGTCAAATAAGCCGCCGGTGAGAACATCGATGCAACCGAGCCCGGCGCGGCATAGTTATCAGCACGATTACCAAACAGATCACTATAACCTTGTATAAAACCCAACATTTGCCGGGTACCCAACCGAACAGCGTTTTTCAGCAGCGGATTAGCATAGGCAAAAATACGTTTTTCATGAAGTAGGTTTCTATCCTGTTCCGCTTGTGCAATTTCATAAATCCGTTTTGCTTCCCCCCAATTAACCATTCCCCGAGTTTTTTCCCGGAAAGTATTAAAGGGATACAAAGCAATTTCCGCCGGACAAGTTAATTGCAGTTTCTGACAAATAGTATCGATAGTGCTTGATAATGAGTTTTGCATAATTATCTCTCATTGATAATGTTATTGCAGCAGGTAAACAGAGACCAACTGCAAATGTGCAGTATTAACAGGTTAGGGATCAAAAACACGGACGAATATTATTGAAATAATATCGCCTGAAAACACCCATAGGGCTGATTCATCCTCTAATTTGGTTGGTATGAAATAGTGAATACGACAAAATGCCACATAATGATATCAGGCATAGGAAATATATTTATCAGCCCAGAAGGTAAAGCCACAAACATATTTTTTTACGTTGGAATGTTAAAAAATGATATGGTAATTGTTGATTTTTACCAAGATGCAGTATTTTATACGAGATGATAAATCTGACGGTTATAATTAGTTAATTTTATTTCCAATAAAGAGACTGAAAAAGTGATAATCATGTGAAATATATTATAAAGACGTTATAACCAGCGTCGTCATTTACTATAGTTTATTTTTAATGAGTTAATTAATAACAAAATTTTATTAATTACCATCCTAATTCTTCCATTTATTCAACTTTATAAAATATCAAAAATAAATTAACCTCAATTATCCAGATGGAAAATAAAAATTTATACTTTGTAAGAATGCAATAGATAAAAAAACACGCTCTTACCAAGGAATTTCCTTAGTAAGAGCCAATGATTAAGGACGAACACCCAAAGTATGACAAATTGCATAACTCAGTTCCGCGCGGTTCAAGGTATAAAAATGAAAATCCTTCACACCTTCGCGGCTTAAAATCTTCACCATATCCATTGCAATAGAAGCACCAACTAAATTAGCGCTTTCAGGATCATCATCCAACCCATCAAACATTCTGGTCATCCAGCTAGGAATACGCACATTGGTCATTACAGCAAAACGTTTAAGCTGACGGAAATTGGATACCGGCAAAATTCCCGGTACGATTTCTACATCAATCCCGGCAGCCACACAGCGGTCACGAAAACGCAGGTAACTTTCCACATCAAAGAAGAATTGGGTAATAGCCCGGTTCGCACCCGCATCAATTTTTCGTTTCAAGCTAATCAGATCAGCCTGAGAACTTTTTGCTTCTGGATGAACCTCTGGGTAAGCAGCAACGGAAATATCAAAATCAGCTTCTTTCTTAAGTAATTCAACCAGATCAGACCCATACATTTTGGGTTTTTCACCGTTTTCCGGTAAATCACCCCGTAAAGCCACAATATGGCGAATACCATTCTTCCAATAATCACGGGCAATTTCGCATAACTCATCACGGCTAGCATCAATACAGGTAAGGTGCGGAGCTGCTTCAAGGCCAGTTTTCTCTTTTATTCCCTTGATTATGCTATGGGTACGATCACGCTCACCAGAGTTAGCACCATAAGTTACGGAAACAAATTTAGGCTTGAGGGTGCTCAGGCGATTAATGGATTTCCACAGGGTTTTTTCCATCTCGGTTGTACGCGGTGGAAAGAATTCAAATGAAACACGGATCTGTCCTTCCAGTTCAGCCAGATTCTGATTCAGCGCCTCTCGCTGATTTGCGTGAAAAAAACTCATACCCTGCACCTCGTTAACAAGCGGAATAATTTCCCATCTCAATAATTTGCCAGTTATTCTTGTTTACACTTCTAAACACCTATACGTTTAGACGTCTAAATAAGATGAGGGATCGGCATTTTTTAGTCAACAACAAAGTTGAGTTAAATCGGTGAGGAATATTCACCCTGAATCGGAAAAAAATTCATCAAGCAATCTTTAACTTTGTTTATATCGGCTTACAGATCGATGCCTAAAGCAGTAATGAGGAAAGATGCCCTGTTCAGGACATCCACCCTCTCACTACCTCAAGTATCAAGCGAAGGAAATCATATTTGATCAATCAAGGAAGGTTATAAAACTTAAAGCCGTTGTGACAAACGGTTAAGATCAGACTGAATCGCTCCGGCGGTCACATCACGACCCGCCCCCGGCCCGCGGATCACCAACGGATTATCGCGGTACCAACGGCTCTCAATCGCAAACACGTTGTCACATGGTAGCAAGGAAGCCAAGGGGTGATCAGGACGCACCGCCTCAACACCCACTTTTGCCTTACCATTCGCGTTAAAACGAGCAACATAACGCAATACCATGCCCATTTCCTGCGCTGCGGCTAATCGTTGCACCATTTGTTCATTGATCGCACCGCTATTATCAAAGAACTGTTCAATAGAACCTGATGCTGCTTCTTTCGGAACTAGTGACTCAACACGCACCTGCTCTGGCTCAATCTCATACCCTGCTTCACGGGCAAGGATAATCAATTTGCGCATCACATCCTGACCAGACAGATCAATACGCGGATCAGGTTCTGTCAATCCCTGTTGCCACGCCTGTTCGACTAAATCACTGAATGGTACTGAACCATCAAATTGCAGAAATAGCCAAGATAATGTACCGGAGAAAATGCCGCTAATGGACAAAATGGTATCGCCACTCTCCCGTAAATCTCTCACTGTATGGTTGATCGGTAAGCCCGCGCCAACTGTCGCATTGTAAAACCAATGACGACCCGTTTTGGCAAATGCGTCGCGAATAAGGCGATAGTCGCTACTACTGGAAGCACCTGCAATTTTATTGGCGCTGATAACATGGAAACCATAGCTGGCGAAATCTCTGTAACATCGAGCTAGTTCTTCACTCGCGGTCACATCCAAGATCACCAGATCGTCATAAGGGTGCGCTCGCATCCACAGAAATAATGCATCAACATCATATTCTGTCGCTTCATCGTCAAAAAAAGCTAATGCTCGGCTAGCATCAATTCCTTGATAGTCCAGTAAGCTCCGGCGACTATCCACCACACCGGCTAGAATAAATTCAAAATCACTGCGAGCCGAAATATTTTTCTGCTCACGAGCGAATAACTCCAACCAACGGGAGCCAATATTACCCTTACCAAACAAAATCAGACCAATCCGCTTTTCAGCACGGAACAAACTCTGATGCAGCCCCTGAATCACATGTTCAGTCTGATTGGTCCGCAGCACCGCGACAAGGCTAATGCCATCCTCCGCGTGCCAGATAAATTCTACCGGCTGATCTTTAAGTTGCTGATAAAAACGGTGGCAATGTAATGGATTCTTGCATACGCCGGCCCCAACCAGCGCCACCAACGCCAGACCTTCTCTTAGGGAAAGTCTCCCCGGAAGCGCAGCATCTTCCAGCACACCCAGTGCACTATTCACCACTTCGGAAGTGTAACAGAGCTGAATCAAATTACAGTCTGGATGGATACCTGTTGCCAATGGACGAATTTGTTCCCGTTTTAATAACAGATCAATGTCTTTGTATATCTGTTTAAAATCATGATGAGCAACCAGGTGCAACTCAATCAGGCAAACATCATCATGGCTAGTAACAATTTTTGCGCCAGTTCCAGAAGCTAAAACTCTTTCAATACGCGTTGAACCTTGTTCCGGCTGGTAGCTGCAACGTAATAGCAAATCAATATCACTGATGGAAACAGGCTGTAAAGTACGGGTATGCAGCACAGGTGCGGCAAGACGGGCAAGCTCGCTGGCTTCATCCAAACGCAATAGCGGCAACAAACAGGCATCTTTAACTTTTCTCGGATCAGCACTGTAAACACCGGCAACATCACTCCAGATGGTTACTCGTCTCGCCCCTGCCAAAGCCCCGACTTGAGTTGCAGAATAGTCACTGCCATTCCGCCCCAATAAAACCGTTTCTCCATCATGATTACTGGAGATAAAACCGGTCACGACCAGTCGCTTATTTAGATTTTGAGTTAACAACTGATTTAACAACGGCTGGGAAAGGGTAACGTCGATTTGTGGTTGAGCCGCTCGCTCTGCGCGTAAAAACTGGCGGGCATCCACCCAAGCGCTAGGAATACCCTGGTCTTCAAGCACCGCTGACATCAAACGTGCGGACCAGATCTCTCCGTGTCCCACCACTTCTGCGTAAGTCACATCACTAACCGGTTTATCCAGTAATGCGCTTAACTTTTCAAGATCAGCAATAAAACGCTTCACCAACTCTTCAGCAACAGTTTCAGGTAATAAACCTCTAATCAGATCCTGCTGATAACGGCGCAGAACCTGCTGTACCTGGTGGGCAGAAATACGGTCGTTCTGGCTAAGTTTAAGCCAATTAATTAACTGATTAGTCGTGCTGCCTGCCGCGGATACTACCATTAAATCACCGGGTTGGCTGTAATTAGCCATAATCTTAGCTACCCGTTGATAACATTTCACATCCGCGAGACTGCTTCCACCAAACTTATGTAATTGGCGGCCATTTTCCGCCGTTGCAACTGCCAGTGCACTCATGGTCACTCCTTTACTACTGCTTGAAATGCATTTTCCAAATCAGCGATTAAATCCTGACTATCTTCAATACCCACAGAAACACGCAATAGTGAATCCGTAATCCCCGCTTCCGCCCTTGCCTGTGCTGACATTCCAGCATGAGTCATGGTAGCTGTATGGGAAATTAAGGTTTCCACCCCGCCCAATGATTCCGCCAAAGTAAATAACTTTAACTCAGACAGGAAACGGCGTATCGCCTGTTCATTACCATCTAATTCAAAGCTTATCATTGCGCCAAAGCCAAATTGTTGTTTACAAGCAATTTCATGCCCTGGATGATCCTTCAAAGCTGGATAAAAAAGTTTTTTCACTAACGGTTGACGTTGAAGATAATCGACAATCTCCAATGCATTCTTTTGCTGTAACAAGACCCGTGGCGATAAAGTACGCATCCCACGCAACAGCAGGTAGCTATCAAACGCGGCGCCGGTTACACCAATATTATTCGCCCACCAAGAGAGTTCCGTTGCAACCGCTTCATCCTTTGCAATAATGGCTCCGGCAATCACATCAGAATGTCCGTTAAGATATTTAGTACAGGAATGCACAACCAGATCTGCCTCCAACGCCAGAGGCTTCTGTAATACCGGACTCAGGAAAGTGTTATCAACAACAACTGTCGCACCTACCTCATGGGAAAGTTGGCATATATGGGCAATATCGACAATACGTAACAAAGGATTACTGGGCGTTTCAATCAAGACCAACTTTGGTTTTTTGGACAATACTTGCTTTAATGCCTGTTCATCACTCTGATCGACAAAAGCCACTTCATAAGCACCGCGTTGACTCAGGCTATCAAACAAGCGGTAGCTGCCGCCATAACAGTCATGAGGAGCAACCAACAGATCGCCGGGCTTAAGGAAAAACGTGCATAACAGGTGAATGGCTGACATTCCACTGCTGGTCATGATAGCACCCGCGCCCCCCTCCAGCTCAGCTAACGCTCGTTGCACCATATCACGGCCTGGATTACTCCTGCGGGAATAATCATGCGTCCTTGGCTGATTAAAATCAGTAAAATTATATGTACTGGAAAGATAAATAGGTGGAACAACACAGCCATACTGCTCATCATTATTCAGCCCATTGCGAACTGCTATTGTTGCCGGTTTGCGTGTCATATCAGCTACCACTGTCTGTCATAAATTGAATCAGGGAAGAATATCCGCTAGCACAATAGACGTCAATACATCTAGACATCCAAACTTCTTTACGGTTAGATTAAGCAATGGGATAATTATTCATCATAACTAATGCTGCTTTATTTGTTCTTTATTTATTAATAGCCATTAGTTTATCGCATATACTATAACTGTATAATTGATAAGGAAATCACGATAAAATGGCAATATGTTACAACGAAAGCTGGTGTTGTTATCTGGCTTAATTTTATGATTTTACGACTATTTAAGGTACCCCATGGCTGAGTGGAACGGTGAATATGTCAGTCCTTATGCTGAACATGGCAAAAAAAGCGAACAGGTGAAGAAAATCACAGTTTCAATTCCTTTGAAAGTGTTGAGGATCCTCACTGACGAACGCACCCGTCGCCAGGTAAACAACCTGCGTCACGCGACCAACAGTGAATTGCTGTGTGAAGCATTCCTGCACGCATTTACTGGGCAACCACTACCCGATGATGCTGATTTACGCAAAGAGCGTAATGATGAAATCCCAGAGGCTGCCAAAAAGATCATGCGGGAATTAGGTATTGATCCCGATACCTGGGAATATTGATAGTAGCGCAAAAAACTCCTGTAGAAATTCAGGGATTTTTTATATGGCTAAAATACAAAACGCCCGATGCAAAACACCGGGCGTTAGTACCAGTTGGCCTGGCATTACAGACAGACGCAATTCTGCAATTACTTGCTGACACCTGGAACGTTGAAACGTTTCTTGAAGCGATCAACACGACCACCTGTAGCAACATCACGTTGTTTACCCGTATAGAATGGGTGGCATTGGCCGCATACGTCCAAGTTCAGAGCGTGACCAACGGTAGATCTGATTTGCATTACATTACCGCAAGAGCAGGTTGCAGTAACTTCTTCATATTTAGGATGAATACCTTTTTTCATGGGATAACCTCTGTTAAGGCCGTGTCGCTATCCAGCCCTGTTGCCGCCAGACACCACACGTCGTGTTGATAAAATGAGTTTGGTATCTTCTATACCAAAGGCGGCGGATCATACAGAAGATCTGCCTATCTCGCAATGAAATCCACTCAACACCTATGGTACTCTATAATCAATTTTTGATTATATTCTAACTTACCCTTTGATTTTACGGAATAATTTTATGGTCGTCGTTCAGGTTGCTCTGCCTGTCCCTCTTACCCGCTCTTTTGACTATCTGTTGCCCCCGGAGAGTCAATTACCCGTTGCAGGAATGCGAGTAACAGTCCCTTTTGGCAAACGTAAAGCTATTGGTATCGTTACCGGGATAGCTGACAACAGTGATATTCCAGCAGAACAACTGAAAACCATAGAATCTATTCTTGATACTCGCTCCTTATTTTCAGAAAATCTTTGGCAACTATTACTCTGGGCATCCAGCTATTACCATTACCCCATCGGTGAAGTCCTATTCCATGCACTGCCGGTACTACTTCGTCAGGGAAAACCCGCGGAACCAGCCCCATTATGGCAATGGCAAATTACTCCAGCTGGTGCTGAATTACCGCTGGCTCAACTGAAACGCTCACCAAAACAGCAGCAGGTACTGGCAACTCTACGCCGTAAGGCAATATATCGCCACCAGATTACAGAACTGGAACTGAGCGAAAGCGCTTTCCAGTCGCTCAAAAAGAAGTCACTCATCGATTTATGCCCTGTGCAACCTGAATCTGAGAACTGGCGAAATCACTTCCAAATCACCGGCGAACGCCTGAAATTAAATACCGAACAAGCCACAGCAGTCGGAGCTATCCGCGCAGAAGACCAGCAATTTTCTCCCTGGTTACTGGCGGGCATCACCGGATCAGGTAAAACAGAAGTTTATCTCAGTGTGCTGGAGAATATTTTGGCACAAGGTAAACAAGCGCTGATACTTGTACCAGAAATTGGCCTGACACCCCAAACCATCCGTCGTTTCCGTGAACGTTTCAACGCACCGGTTGATGTTCTTCATTCAGCCCTGAATGACAGTGAACGCCTTGCTGTATGGCTACGGGCGCAACAGGGTGAGAACGCAATTGTCATCGGTACACGCTCAGCCCTATTTACCCCTTTCGCCGGTCTTGGCATCATCATTATCGATGAAGAACATGACAGCTCTTATAAACAACAGGAAGGCTGGCGTTATCATGCTCGTGATCTAGCGGTATTTAGAGCAAAAAAAGAGAATATCCCGGTGATCATGGGTTCTGCGACTCCAGCACTGGAAACACTTTACAATGTGCAACAAGGCAAATACCGCCCTCTGACATTATCCAAACGAGCAGGCCATGCACAACCAGCGACTCAACATCTGTTGGACTTAAAAGGTTTACCACTTAAAGTCGGGTTATCTCAACCACTAATAAAGCGTATTGAAGAGCATCTACAAGCCAATAATCAGGTCATACTTTTCCTTAACCGCCGCGGTTACTCACCTGCCTTACTCTGCCACGAATGCGGCTGGATTGCAGAATGTCAACGCTGTGACCATTATTACACACTGCATCAATACCACCGTCAGTTACGTTGCCATTATTGTGACAGCCAACGCCCCGTTCCCCGCCAGTGCCCGCAATGTGGTTCTACCCATCTCCAACCTGTCGGCCTTGGCACAGAACAGCTTGAAGACGGTATTTCAGCCCTATTTCCTGATATACCCATTACCCGCATTGACAGAGATACCACCAGCCGCAAAGGAACACTGGAACAACAACTGGCTGACATTCACACTGGAAATGCCCGTATACTGATTGGCACTCAAATGCTGGCAAAAGGACACCATTTTCCTGATGTCACACTGGTCGCTTTACTCGATGTTGATGGTGCTCTGTTTTCAGCAGACTTTCGGGCAGCGGAACGTTTTGCACAACTTTATACACAAGTTTCTGGTCGGGCTGGTCGAGCAGGTAAACGAGGAGAAGTGGTTCTTCAAACTCACCATCCTGACCATCCATTACTGCAAATTTTGCTCAATAAAGGCTACGATGCTTTCGCTATTCAAGCTATGGATGAGCGCAAAAGTGTGTTTTTGCCGCCATTTACCAGCCATATTATCTTGCGGTCAGAAGATCACGATAATCAGCAAGCACCTGCTTTTTTACAGCAATTGCGCCTACTTTTCGAACATCATCCTTTGCGGGATGATAACTTATGGATCATGGGTCCGGTTCCTGCATTACAGTCAAAAAGAAGCGGTCGTTATCGTTGGCAACTATTAATTCAACATCCATCCAGAATTTTTTTACAAAAAATCATGGCGATGGTTTATCCACAAATAACAACTTTGCCGCAAATTCGAAAAATGAAATGGAATATCGATGTTGATCCAACAGACAGTTAGCGATTAATTGCCTCTATTTTAAAACACATAACCTGAGCAGATTAAACATACTCTTATTTACTATTTAAAAAATCGCACCTGACAATCAGTAATCAATGAAAAATTATTCACTAATTTGCGAGCCATATCGAATAAATGATTTATATCACACTTTTTTACAAACTAAGGAATAAATGAATTTGCCAAACTGTTTAGAATGATCCCTTAATAACATTGTCATAACCTTAAACCGCATGTCATTACTTTTCTTAAAGTCACTGACGGTTTCCCGGCAACCAGAAATTGACAATCATTTAACTAACCCGTCAGGAAATGAGGAGTGAGTTTTGGAGCAGAAAAAGAATGGCACCTCCGCAACAATGAAAGATGTCGCTGAAGTGGCTGGCGTTTCTACCGCAACAGTATCAAGAACACTCATGAATCCAGAAAAGGTTTCTTCCCAGACCCGACAAAAAGTGGAACAAGCTGTACTGGCTGTGGGTTATTGCCCAAATAACTTATCCCGTAATCTTAAACGCGGTGAGTCAAAAACTATTTTAGTGATAGTGCCAAATATCAGCGATCCCTTTTTCACTGATGTGATTTGCGGCATTGAAGAGACAGCGGCAGAACATGGCTATCTGGTTTTAATCGGTGATTGCCAACATCAGCAAAAACAGGAACACACGTTTCTTAACCTGATTGTCACCAAACAAATTGATGGTCTGTTGTTACTGGGTTCTAATGTCCCGTTTGATGCCAGCAAAGAAGAGCAAAAAAACCTACCACCTATGGTAATGGCGAACGAATTTGCACCAGAGCTAGAGCTGCCGACTATTCATATTGATAATCTGACCGCCGCATTCAATGCCACTCATTATCTGCAAGCATTGGGACATAAACGCATTGCTTGCCTCTCCGGCCCAGAAAACATACCGATTTGCCGCTATCGCCTTCAAGGATATATCCAAGCACTGCGTCGCTCTGGCGGGACAATTCGTGAAGATTATATTGTCCAAGGTAATTTTACCCATGAAAGCGGCGCAAAATTGACTGAACAACTACTCTCTCTGTTAGATCCCCCTACAGCCATCTTCTGCCACAGCGATGTTATGGCGATTGGCGTGATGTGGCAGGCTAAAAGAATGGGCTTAAAAATACCGGAAGATTTATCCATCATTGGGTTTGACAACTTAAGTCTCGCCATGTACAGCGATCCGCCATTGACAACCGTTGGTCAACCCCGTTATCAAATTGGTCACAAGGCAATGTTACTGTTACTAGATCAAATCCAGGGCCACACAACATCTGTCGGCTCTCAGTTACTGGAATCGGAATTAATTATTCGGCAAAGCACCTGTTCGCCTAAAAGCTAGGCAAATAACCGCAGGTTAAGTAACATATCGTTTATTTTCTTTTATTTAAATTACTCAGCGAATTAGACAGTGGCACAACGAGATTATGTGAGTCGCGGGCGTTCAAACACCCGCCGTAAAAATACCGATAAGAAAAAATACCAAGCCCAAGGGCTGCCAAAAGCAACACTGGCTGTCGCGGTAGCATTAGTCATTATCTTTATTGGTGGCCTTTACTTTATTACCCACAATAAACAGAAAAGCGAATCAGAAGTAGTGCCAAAACATTCTCAGCAAAACAGTGGGTTACCGCCAAAACCGGAAGAACGCTGGCGCTATATCAAAGAATTGGAAAATCGTCCCGTTGGCATTGAGACACCACGTGAGCCTTCATCCGGAGGGCAAATCAATTCACAAACTCAGCTAACCGCCGAGCAACGGCAGTTACTTGAACAAATGCAGGCGGATATGCGCCAACCGGCGACTTCGCTGCCAGAAGTACCATACAATGGTGTTCAAGTGCCGCGTTCACAAGTGATCATCAAGCCATCAACGGAAACACAACAACCGCTGGAAACAAGACCGCAACCACAGCCTCAACAAACGTTACCGCAACAATCAATGCAGACTCAGACAGTTCAGCCACAAACGCTACCACCGGCTGAGAACAGTAAACCAAAGCCCGTAGAAAAGGCACAGCGTATGATTTTACAATGTGGTTCATTCCGCAATATGGACCAAGCTGAATCAGTACGTGCCAATCTGGCATTTGCGGGTATTGAAAGCCAGATCACAACGGGAGATGGCTGGCATCGTGTTGTTCTTGGTCCCTACAGTAAAAACACCGCAGAAAAAATGCGGGAGCGCCTGAAAGGCGTTGGCGTATCAGGTTGCATTCTCCGTGTTACTGGGGGTTGAAAAATTATAATTCTCCCCCATCTATACTGCTAAACACCGTGCACACGGTATTTTCGATAGCCGTATACACTGTCGAAAGTACCGTGCGTCACATTTATCTATTTTTGTAACCAAGGGCTTACTCGTGACTACAATCGTAAGTGTTCGCCGTAATGGCCAGGTCGTAATCGGTGGTGATGGACAGGCAACGATGGGTAATACCGTCATGAAAGGCAATGTCCGTAAAGTTCGCCGCCTCTATAATGACAAAGTAATCGCGGGTTTTGCCGGCGGTACAGCAGACGCTTTTACTCTGTTTGAACTGTTTGAACGTAAACTTGAAATGCACCAAGGGCATCTAACCAAGGCAGCGGTCGAGCTTGCTAAAGACTGGCGCACTGATCGCATGCTACGCAAACTGGAAGCACTGCTAGCAGTCGCAGATGAAAATACCTCTCTAATCATTACAGGTAACGGCGATGTCATTCAACCAGAAAATGACCTGATTGCTATTGGTTCCGGTGGACCGTACGCCCAATCCGCCGCACGGGCAATGTTGGAAAATACCGATCTCAGTGCCAGACAAATCGCAGAGAAAGCGCTAACCATTGCCGGTGATATCTGCATTTATACCAACCATAATCACAACTTCGAAGAACTTCCTTCAAAAGCGTAAGGGTAGATAGTATGTCTGAAATGACTCCACGCGAAATTGTCAGCGAACTTGACAAACACATTATTGGTCAGGATAAAGCGAAACGCGCTGTAGCTATCGCACTCCGTAACCGCTGGCGTCGTATGCAGCTAGATGAAACGCTGCGCTACGAGGTAACGCCTAAAAATATCCTGATGATTGGTCCGACTGGGGTAGGTAAAACCGAAATCGCCCGTCGCCTGGCAAAACTGGCAAATGCGCCGTTTATCAAAGTCGAAGCGACAAAATTCACCGAAGTTGGCTATGTTGGTAAAGAAGTCGACTCTATCATCCGTGATCTGACCGATGCTGCGGTTAAAATGGTTCGCCTGCAATCTATTGAACAAAACCGTTATCGGGCAGAAGAACTGGCAGAAGAGCGTATTCTTGATGTCCTGATTCCACCAGCAAAAAATAATTGGGGACAAACGGAGACGCAAGTCGAACCATCGGCCGCACGCCAAGCATTCCGTAAAAAATTACGCGAAGGTCAACTGGATGATAAAGAAATCGAGATTGATGTTGCTACCACACCGGTAGGCGTCGAGATCATGGCGCCTCCGGGCATGGAAGAGATGACAAACCAGCTGCAATCTATGTTCCAGAACCTTGCTGGTCAGAAACACAAATCTCGTAAGCTAAAAATCAAAGATGCTTTCAAACTACTGGTCGAAGAAGAAGCCTCTAAACTGGTTAACCCGGAAGAATTGAAACAACAAGCCATTGATGCCGTTGAACAACACGGTATTGTCTTCATTGATGAAATCGACAAAATTTGTAAACGTGGTCAAACTTCAGGCCCTGATGTTTCCCGTGAAGGTGTTCAGCGTGACCTGTTACCACTGGTGGAAGGCTGTACGGTATCCACTAAACACGGCATGGTAAAAACAGACCACATCCTGTTTATTGCCTCAGGTGCATTCCAGGTTGCCAGCCCTTCCGATCTAATCCCTGAATTACAAGGGCGTTTGCCAATCCGCGTGGAACTACAAGCATTAACCACAGAAGATTTTGAGCGTATTCTGACTGAACCAAGTGCATCTCTGACAGAGCAATATAAAGCTCTTATGGCAACAGAAGGAATGGACATCAGTTTCACGACTGATGGCATCAGCAAAATCGCTGAATCAGCATGGCAAGTAAATGAATCAACCGAAAATATCGGTGCTCGTCGCCTGCATACTGTGCTTGAGCGGCTGATGGAAGATATCTCCTTCGAAGCCAGCGAACGCCAAGGCCAGTCAGTTAACATTGATGCCGACTATGTTAAACAGCATCTAGATGAACTGGTTGCAGATGAAGATCTGAGCCGCTTTATCTTATAATCGGTGTATACGATTCCTGATCCACTGTAATTAATGATGGGAGGCTTGCCTCCCATTTGTTTTTTATAAATTTACAGGAGTAAGTGAACGCAGAAATGAACTCATCAACTTCCATTAGTCAAACTCAAGCATGGCTGGAAAGTTTGCGTCCTAAAACGCTGCCACTCGCCCTTGCAGCCATTATTACTGGTTCAGCCCTCGCAGCCTGGACAGGGCATTTCAAGCTACCGGTTGCCTTACTGGCGCTATTAACAGCAGCCATACTGCAAGTCCTATCCAATCTCGCCAATGATTACGGTGATGTTATCAAAGGTAGTGATACTGAAAAGCGTATCGGGCCACTACGTGGTATGCAAAAAGGCATTATTACCGCCTCACAGATGAAAAAAGCGCTGAAGATTATTGTCCTGCTAGCTTGCCTGTCTGGTGGTGCCTTGATTGCCGTTGCCTGTGAAGAACCCGGCGATATATTCGGTTTTCTGGTACTTGGCCTGCTAGCAATTATTGCCGCAATTACCTATACCGTTGGCGCAAAGCCTTATGGCTATATGGGGCTTGGCGATATTTCAGTCCTGATTTTCTTTGGCTGGTTAAGTGTTGCCGGTACTTATTATCTTCAAGCCGGTTTTTTTGACTTGGTTGTCATACTCCCGGCTACAGCCTGTGGGCTTCTCTCTACTGCTGTTTTAAATATCAATAACTTGCGTGATATTGAAGATGACAAACGGCATGGAAAAAATACCCTGGCTGTCCGCCTTGGCCCTAAAAAAGCCCGTTACTATCACAGTGGTTTAATAATCACAGCAATACTTTGCTTGGTATTATTCACCGTACAAAACCCATCTGGCTGGTCAGGCTGGCTATTCCTGCTCGCTCTGCCTTGGTTGTTCAAACATATATGGTATGTACTTAATGACCCCACACCGGAGGGAATGCGTCCAATGTTAGGACAGATGGTTAAAGCGGCATTACTGACTAATATTCTATTTTCAGTTGGTCTTATTTTTAATTAGACCGCATTTGTGCTGTTTTTCCGGGAGGTGTTGTAACTTAACCATTCTGGATACTTGTTAACAATATCAATTTAATAATTGATGATTTTGCTAACATTGGCCTGAAAGGGATATACTTACCGTTCCATACCTTAACCAGACGTAAATCCTATGAAATATGATACTTCCGAGCTTTGTGACATCTATCAAGAAGAAGTAAATGTGGTAGAACCTATGTTCTCCAATTTTGGCGGGCGTACTTCATTTGGTGGTCAAATCATCACGGTTAAATGCTTTGAAGACAACGGGTTACTTTACGACCTGCTTGAAGAGAACGGTCATGGACGCATTTTACTGGTAGATGGTGGGGGTTCTGTACGCCAAGCATTAATTGACGCTGAGCTGGCACAACTCGCTGTGCAAAATGGATGGGAAGGCATTGTTGTTTACGGTGCTGTACGTCAGGTTGACCAGCTAGCAGAGTTCGACCTCGGTATTCAAGCTATAGCCGCTATTCCTGCTGGCTGTCGTGATGAAGGAACCGGCGCAAGCGATATCCGGGTGAATTTCGGTGGTGTCACCTTCTTCTCTGGCGATTATTTGTATGCCGACAACACCGGTATCATTTTGTCCGAAGAGCCACTGGGACTTGATGAGAGTGAAGAAGATGAGATCATCTGATGGCAACGTATAATAGAATTAAGGGCGATTTTTTAGATCGCCCTTTTTATTTGTTGGAAATTTGTAATTACTGAACATCTTCCATTTTGCCCAACAAGGCACGCAAACGTTCTTGCCATACTTGTTGCTCTTGCTTTAATTGCTCATTCTCATGAGTCAGAGACTCACGGCTGCTGGTGGCATTCTGAATTTCCTGAGACAAAGATCGATTTTTTTCTTTTAATTCTTCAATTTCCATTTGTAGCAGGGTAATAGTATCAATCGCCTGCTGAACCTTGGCTTCCAGCTTTTCAAAAACTTCAAATGACATTCTCGGTTCCCCCTTATAAGCAATTGTCTGATTGTATGTAGCCAACGCGCCCCTGTCTAGCAACATCCCCAACACATGAAAAATAACTACCAAATAAAAACCCCAAAGTGTCTCACACTTTAGTTTTTAGCAAAATAGCGGATAAATGCGGATTCGCTCATTTTGTTGACACAACACACACATTTCAATTTCGCTATTTCTCGTTTCCGCGCATTAACGATAAATTTACACTTTCCTCCTTTCAATGCTGGAAGGCGACAATAATAACTACCCCTCTAAAATCTTCTTCGTAGGATAGAACATATGAGCCAAACCACTAGCACGACATTAACCGGACAATGTATCGCTGAGCTTCTTGGTACCGCACTATTGGTTTTCCTTGGCGTAGGCTGTGTTGCCGCTGCACGTATTGCCGGCGCACAATTAGGTTTATGGGAAATCAGTATTATTTGGGGCATGAGCGTTGCGTTGGCTGTTTATCTTACCGCAGGTGTTTCCGGTGCTCACCTTAACCCAGCGGTGACAATTGCCTTATGGTTGTTTGCCCGTTTTGACGGCAAAAAAGTTATCCCTTTTATTATTGCCCAGATGATTGGCGGCTTTATCGCTGCCGCTCTCATTTACATGATGTACTACAGCGTATTCCTTGATTACGAACAAGTACATAATATCGTTCGCGGCACTCCTGAAAGCTTGTTTACAGCGGGCGTATTCTCTACTTATCCAATGGCGTCACTGTCCATTTCTCAAGCTTTTATGATAGAAGTTATCATTGCCGCTATTCTGGTCTGTTTAATTCTGTCACTAACTGACGATGGTAACGGTATTCCTCGCGGTCCTCTGGCTCCGTTACTGATTGGTATTGTGGTTGCCGTTATCGGTGGCGCATTCGGTCCATTAACTGGTTTCGCGCTGAATCCGGCCCGTGACTTTGGTCCCAAACTAATTGCTTATCTAGCGGGTTGGGGAGATATTGCCCTGACAGGTGGACGTGAAATCCCTTACTGTCTGGTTACTCTGACCGCACCCATTATCGGCGGTATTGTGGGAGCATTTGGCTACCGCAAACTTATTGGTCGCCATTTACCATCTGATGTTCATAAAACTGAAGATCAGAAGAAAAAGAGAGCCTAGAGTAGAGCATTACCAGAACAGGTTATTATCATGACAACAGAAAATATGATTGAGAAAAAATATATTGTCGCCCTTGATCAAGGAACTACCAGCTCCCGAGCGATAATTCTTGATCACAACGCCAATATTATCTCAATTTCTCAAAGAGAATTTGCACAAATTTATCCTAAACCGGGTTGGGTAGAACACGATCCAATGGAGATTTGGGCAACCCAAAGCTCAACTTTGGTAGAAGTATTGGCAAAAGCGGATATTAGTTCTGATCAGATTGCCGGTATTGGGATTACTAACCAACGTGAAACGACGATTATTTGGGAAAAAGAAACCGGTAAACCTATCTACAATGCCATCGTTTGGCAATGTCGCCGTACCGCGGACGCATGTACTAAACTAAAACAAAAAGAGGGATTGGAAGAATATATTCGCCAGAATACAGGGCTGGTAGTGGACCCTTATTTCTCTGGCACCAAAATAAAATGGATCTT
The DNA here is from genome assembly GCF_000612035.1 of Photorhabdus aegyptia. Lineage (NCBI taxonomy): Bacteria > Pseudomonadati > Pseudomonadota > Gammaproteobacteria > Enterobacterales > Morganellaceae > Photorhabdus > Photorhabdus aegyptia. The sequence continues at coordinate 24,396 of NZ_JFGV01000042.1, forward strand.
AGATAATGTCCCAGGCGCCCGTGAACGGGCTGAAAAAGGTGAGCTACTGTTCGGTACTGTGGATACTTGGCTGGTATGGAAAATGACCCAAGGCCGAGTTCACGTTACCGATTTCACAAACGCCTCTCGAACAATGCTGTTCAACATTCACAATCTGGAATGGGATCAGCATATTCTTGATGAGTTACAAATCCCGCGCTCCCTACTACCTACCGTTCATTCATCTTCTGAGATTTATGGTCAGACCAACATCGGCGGTAAAGGCGGCACCCGGATCCCTATAGCAGGTATCGCAGGCGACCAGCAAGCTGCTCTATATGGTCAACTTTGTGTCCAACCGGGTATGGCGAAAAACACCTATGGAACAGGCTGTTTCCTGCTAATGAATACAGGTACAGATGCTGTTCGCTCCAATCATGGATTACTGACAACCATTGCCTGTGGTCCCCGCGGTGAAGTGAACTATGCACTTGAAGGTGCGGTTTTCGTTGGTGGTGCTTCTATTCAGTGGCTACGTGATGAACTGAAACTTATTGCAGATGCTACTGATTCCGAATACTTTGCCACCAAAGTTAAAAATAGTAACGGCGTATATGTGGTTCCCGCTTTTACCGGCCTTGGCGCCCCCTACTGGGACCCCTACGCCCGCGGCTCAATCTTTGGCCTGACCCGCGGCACCAACAGTAATCACATCATTCGTGCGACGCTGGAATCCATCGCCTATCAGACCCGCGATGTCCTGGATGCTATGCAGGCTGATTCAGGCACCCGGCTGCAAGCACTGCGGGTAGATGGCGGTGCTGTTGCCAATAATTTCCTGATGCAATTCCAATCAGATATCCTTGGCACCCGTGTAGAACGCCCTGTGGTGCGTGAAAGCACCGCATTGGGCGCAGCATTCCTCGCAGGATTAGCGGTTGGTTACTGGAAAGATCTCGATGAAGTGAAAAGCAAAGCCACCATTGAAAAAGAGTTCCGTCCGGGCATTGAAACCACCGAACGAAATTACAAATACAATGGCTGGAAAAAGGCAGTTGCCCGCGCACAAGATTGGGAAGATAAAAACTAAGATTTTCTGAATAAAATGTGAAAGGGGGGCATGAATGCCCCCTTTCTTTAATTGTTTGATTAAACGACATGTCCGTGACGCTGCATCCTATGCGCTAATGGTAACCAACAAAGCAGGATCAAAATTGACGTAAAAAACATCAGCATACCCACGCTGAATTGATTATTTTGCGGCAGCATTGCAGATAACCAAGTTGCCAAGCCAGAGCCAACATTCTGCAAACCGCCGACTAGCGCCCCTGCTGCACCTGCCAGATAAGGAAATGGCCGGTATTCTCCCACCCCAACAATGTGACTAACCTCACAAATTTAAAATATTTTGCGAGATAGTGCACAATTTTATTTGTAGAAAAAATAACAGTTAATTACGCCATATCTGGCAACAAATATGTACATATAAAACTAAGTATTAATAAAATAATGGTTAATTTTTCTATAACACAGAATCGATAATGGTATTTATCTCTATAGGACTAAAATAGCGACGTAAAAACAAACGGTTCGGAGATTTCTTTCGGGATAGGAGATAAGTTCCAATGGCAAACTGGGTTACAGGAAAAGTTACACAAGTTATTCACTGGACGAATACCTTATTTAGCATCAGGATGCATGCACCGGTTGAAGAATTTACTGCGGGCCAGTTTGCAAAACTGGCGATGGAAATAGATGATGAACGGGTACAACGGGCCTACTCTTACGTTAACGCTCCGACAGATAATAATCTTGAATTCTATTTAGTGACAGTTCCTGACGGCAAACTTAGTCCACGATTAGCAGCACTGCAACCCGGTGATGATCTACTAGTGACAGAACAAGCCGCAGGTTTCTTTATTCTTGATGAAATACCTGATTGCAAAACATTATGGATGCTCTCAACGGGAACAGCCATTGGCCCTTATCTGTCAATTCTTCAACAAGGGGACTACCTGGAAAGATTTGAGAGCATCGTATTGGTGCATGCAGTCAGGCTCACACAGGATTTAAGCTATCTGCCCTTAATGCAACAACTAGTTGAGCGTCTCAATGGCAAGCTACGAATTCAAACTATTGTCAGCCGTGAACAAAACCCCGGCTCGTTGATTGGCCGTATCCCGACACTGATCGAGAACGGCGAACTTGAGGCGGCTGTCGGGCTTACGATGAACAGTGACAACAGCCATATTATGTTATGCGGTAATCCTCAAATGGTGAAAGATACCCAACAACTACTAAAAGAGCAGCGTGGAATGACAAAACACTTACGCCGCAAACCGGGGCATATTACTAGTGAGCAATATTGGTAATTTCAGTCATCTTTGGCAGAAATAAAATCCACTTTCTCTGTTGCTTCACCAAACCGATTTGGTCCATCAGTGCCACGGAATACACCGCAATCAAGCACCATCATTACAATGATCAATGTGGGGATAAAACGGCCAATCCCCCATTGCCAGAACGGTGCCATACCACCCCAGTCAACAGCAATCAACACCCCCGCCAGTAATAAAAGCAGCGACCACCCTCCCTGCTTATTTCGGTCATGCAGGCGCTTAACCATCATTGCCGTTGCAGGATACATCACCAAAACAAGGGCAAAAACAGCATAGTGCATAGCTAAAGAATTCATTCCCTGAATAGTCAGGATAACAAACATCAAGGCCAGGCAAACACCAATGCCAATCCAGAATTCACGCCGCCCAATACGTCCTTTGAATGAAAAACCCCATTGTTGTAATGTCATCTATTCTTTTCCAATCGTGTATTCTGTTTCTCAGCGCAGTTTAACCTAAGCGAGCGGCAACATGAAAATGGACCTTAATAAATTTCTAGCCATAATATTCGCGGCAAGCATCATCGGTTTGCCGTTGGTAGCCAATGCTGATGAATCCACAACCACTGGACCCACAGTGCAAGCAACCTATCTTCTACCAAATGCTCCCTCTTTTGATGAAACCATCCCGCGATTTCGCGAAAAATATAATCGCCGCAATCCAACATTGCCACTACACGAGTATCGGGTAATCATAAGTAAAAACATTTACCTGCCACTGACACGAGCTGCCAGCAGAATCAATGAAAAACTTTATTCTTCCGCCGTACTTGAGCGGGGAAGTGAAAAAATCAAAAGCCTGCAACTGACATTATTACCATCAGAAAGCGAAACAGAAACACAGAAAAACCATATTCTGGCAGAACAATACATGATAGCTCTGATGCGCCACTTTAACCCGACTATTTCACAGGAACAGAGCAAAGAGAACATTAATAACTTGCTCAGAAACAGCAAAAAATCGCCATTTTACAGCCACAACATCGGCGCCATTCGCTATATTGTGGTAAATAGTAGCGAAAAAACGCTTACTTTCGCCATTGAACCGATTAAGCTATGGTTATCTGAACCCGATAACTAATCAAATTTAGGAATAAAAAAAGCTATTGTTTGTAATGATCACTATACTGTGGAGCATTGATCTACCGAATTGATCCTAAATTCAGTTCACTACTTAAACTTCTCTGGTTGGAGGAAAAAACATGCGACATCCATTGGTGATGGGTAACTGGAAATTGAATGGCAGTACCCATATGGTAAACGAACTTATCACCGACCTGCGTAAAGAATTAAGCAGTATTACCGGCTGTGACGTCGCTATCGCGCCACCAGCACTTTATCTCTCTCAGGCTAAACAAGCGCTGGCTGGCAGTCGTATTGCTCTGGGCGCACAGGATGTTGACGTTAACCTATCTGGTGCATTTACAGGTGAAACTTCCGCCACAATGTTGAAAGACATTGGCGCAGAATACATTATCATCGGCCACTCTGAACGCCGTACTTACCACCAAGAAAGTGACGAATTCATCGCGAAAAAATTCTCCATTCTTAAACAACAAGGTCTAATCCCTGTTTTGTGCATCGGCGAAACTGAACAGGAAAATGAAGCCGGACAGACTGAAACCGTATGCGCAAGGCAAATTGATGCAGTTCTGAATACATTGGGCGCAGAAGCATTCCAAGGCGCGGTCATTGCTTACGAACCTGTTTGGGCAATTGGTACAGGCAAATCAGCAACACCGGCACAAGCTCAGGCTGTGCACAAATTCATTCGTGATCATATTGCGAAAAGAGACGAAGCAATCGCACAACAGATCATTATCCAGTACGGTGGCTCTGTGAACGCGGATAATGCCGCTGAACTATTCGCTCAGCCAGACATTGACGGCGCATTAGTTGGTGGTGCCTCTCTAAAAGCTGATGCTTTCGCTATTATTGTAAAAGCCGCTGCTGCTGCGAAAAAAGCTTAATCCATATTTCAACGATAATTGACCGCCGTATGCCTACGGCGGCTATTCATTTTCAGCGCTGAATAATCTCATCAAACACACCGCCCGTCGCAAAATGCACTTTTTGCGCTTTTCCCCAACCACCGAATACTTTATCGACAGTAAATAATTCCAACTCAGGAAAAGAAGAGCGATACTTATCGGCAACTGTTTTATCACGTGGCCGATAATAGTTTTTAGCCACTATCTCCTGTCCAACGGGAGAGTAAAGGTATTGCAGATATTCTGTTGCTAGCTCACGGCTATGACGTTTATCAACGACCTTATCAACAACAGAAACCGTCGGCTCAGCCAGAATTGAAAGGCTAGGCGTCACAATTTCGAATTTATCTTTATCAAGCGCATTAATCGCCAATAATGCCTCATTCTCCCAGGCAATTAATACATCACCGATTCCACGCTCAACAAAAGTACTAGTCGCTCCTCTTGCGCCAGAATCGAGCACTTCAACATGCTGGTAAAGGGTTTTAACAAACGCTTTCGCTTTGTCCTGATCCTGATTGTTATGAATCAACCCATAACCCCATGCGGCCAAATAATTCCAGCGTGCGCCACCTGATGTTTTTGGATTAGGCGTTACAACAGATACACCTGGACGAACCAAATCTGACCAATCTTTAATCTGTTTTGGATTACCTTTCCGCACTAAAAAAACAATGGTTGAAGTATAAGGGGCTGAATTCTCTGGCAAACGCTTGATCCATGCCTTCGCTATCCGGCCACGTTCCGCAATGGCATCCACATCATAAGCCAAAGCCAATGTCACCACATCCGCCTCAAGGCCATTAATAACAGAAGTTGCCTGCTTACCCGAGCCACCATGAGATTGCCGGATTATCACTTTATCCCCTGTCTTCTGCTGCCAATAATCACTAAAAGCTTGATTATATTGCTGATATAACTCACGGGTTGGATCATAGGAAACATTAAGAAGTTGAAGATCTTTTGCCCATACACTGCTACTGGTAACCAACAGTAACGCCAATGCTATATGCCATCTGACTCTCACTTGAATCTCTCCCACACTGTTTTTGGCTGTTATGAAATCCAAGGCTGACAGAAAGCGTTATCACTCAGAAATAATTAAAAGCATTTATTTATATGCCATAGGAATATCTAAAGACAAATCACAGCCTCCAACGAGGCTGCAACAGATTTAGATTTGCCGGTATTGACGTGATCAATATAGCTTTTTCGCGGTTTCCAACCAATCCTGTTTAAACACGCGTTTCATATTCTGCACTGCATCAATGATGTCATGATGAACAAGTTTCTCGTTCTGAATACCAACACAACGGCCACCATAACCTTCCAACAATAATTGGATGGAATACGCCCCCATACGGGAAGCCAGAATACGATCATAAGCAACCGGGGAACCACCACGCTGAACATGGCCTAAGACTGTGGCACGGGTTTCATGATGCGTCTCTTTTTCGATGTGTCTCGCCAGTTCATAGACATCACAAACATGTTCAGTAATTGCAACAATGGCATGGCGTTTGCCTTTATCGATACCCGCTTTAATTTCAGCTACAAGCTCATCACAACTAAATGAGACTTCCGGCAGAACAATAAACTCACAACCTCCCGCAATAGCGGCTGACAAAGTGAGATCACCGCAATAGCGCCCCATCACTTCAACAATGGAAATACGTTTGTGGGAAGTTGAAGTGTCACGCAGACGGTCAATAGCTTCAACCACCGTTTCCAGCGCAGTGAAATAGCCGATGGTATAGTCCGTACCCGCCACATCATTATCAATCGTGCCCGGCAAACCAATACAGGGGAAACCCGCTTCTGTCAGTTTTTTCGCGCCAAGATAGGAACCATCACCGCCAATAACGACCAGAGCATCAAGACCATTTTTTCTCATGTTCTCAATAGCGACAGTACGAACCTTCTCATCTCTGAATTCAGGGAAACGGGCTGAACCTAGAAAAGTGCCACCACGGTTAATCATGTCGGATACACTAAAGCGGTCAAGTTTCTTCATGCGGTTTTCATACAAGCCAAGATAGCCATCATAAATACCGAAAACTTCCAACCCTTCGGTTAACCCTGCACGAACCACACCACGAATAGCTGCATTCATACCTGGCGCATCACCGCCACTCGTTAAGACACCGATTCTTTTGATCCCATTGCTCATGATGACCTCTGACTTGTAGATGTAATAATTGCAAACCCACTAACGGCGGACTCTGTACGCAATCACTTTGCCTGAGAAATCTGCCTTTTTAACCTGTTACCACTTTAACCTGTTACCACCTAGCGTACTGAAACAATTAAGCTGAATTGATTCAACTTTCATATAATACGGTAAAAAACCAAGTCTGCATTCACATAAGTCTCTTTTTTGAGATCAAATTGGCTAAAAAGCCATTTAATTATGCTGCTATAGCTCTTAAGATCATCAATCAACCTCCGAGAAATCCTATCCTTATATCCTCGTTTTCTCCTTGCAAATATGCTCCCAAAAAGGAAAGTCATCAACAACACAGAAACCAGCACTGTGACAACCCATACCACAGTGCTGATTCAGCACAATCTTTATTCATTACGTTAGTGTCTTTCCATCATGTATAGAAATAACGTGTCAGGTGGAAAAATACCGGTGCTGCAAAGCATAAAGAATCGATCCTATCTAACATACCTCCGTGCCCTTCAATCATTTCACCGAAATCTTTAATGCCACTATCACGTTTTATCGCTGACATACACAAACCACCAATAAAGCCCATCAACGTAATTGCTAACGACATCAAACCTGCCTCCCACGGAGAAAATGGCGTTACCCAGTAAAGTGACATTCCTAACAAAACGGAAGCCAAGATACCACCGGCGAAACCTTCAACTGTTTTATTCGGGCTTAACTTAGGCACAATCGGATGTTTGCCAAACAATTTACCGAATACGTACTGCAAAACATCCGACATCTGCACCACAATCATTAAAAACAGCAATAATTCGACATTCTCCCCTTCATAACCTGGAATATCCAACATCAATAAAGCGGGCGCATGGCTAATACAGAATACAGCAACTAACATTCCCCACTGTATTTTAGCTGTCCGTTCCAGAAAGTTCGTTGTATCCCCAGCCAATGCAATACGAGCAGGTAAAAACAGGAAAACATAAACAGGAATGAAAATAGAAAACACGCCATACCACTCAATACCAACGGCAACGTATTGCAATGGCATGAAAATAAAGAAACACCAGAACATCGCCTCATGGTCACTTCGTCGTGTTGGTGTCAAAGTGAAAAATTCCCGTAAAGCAAAAAATGACATACTCGCAAATAATAACACTGAACCGATTGGCCCAATAATCACCGACAACACACAAATAACACACATCCCCCACCAACCACGGATGCGGGCATTCAGATTATCGATTGTCGCATTACTGTTATCCCTTGAATATTTAGAAGAGAGTATTGCACCAATAATACTGGCAATAATTAACGGCACGAACATACCACCCAACAACAAGAGTAATTTATTATTAAGCATAGTCATAATATTAACGCCTCCAATGCCTGACGAGCTCGCTGTAAAAAGTCAGCTTTTTCCTCTTTTGCACCTAATTTTTCCAAAGGTTGCCCAAATGTTGCCGAACAAATAACAGGAACAACAAGTGCCGAGCCTTTTGGCAAGACTCTGTTTAAATTTTCCAAATAAACAGGAATAAGCTCAACATCAGGATATTTCTTCGCTAAATAATACAGACCGCCTTTAAACTTATTAATTTGTTCCCCACTTCCTCGTGTCCCCTCTGGGAACAAAATTAAAGACTCACCTCGTTTTAATACATCCTCCATTGGCGTAAGAGTATTTCCCTTTAAACAATCCTCACCTCTACGATCAATCAGCACAGCCCGAAAAACTTTATTGATAAAATATTTGCGCAGATAAGTCTTACTCCAATAATCACGGGCAGCGACAGGATGCACCCGAGAACGTAATACCCGAGGAAAACCAGCCCAAATAACTAACCCATCCAAATGACTCGAATGATTAGCATAATAAATTCGAGAAGCTACCGATGGCTTACACCCAATCCAACGAATTCTTACCCCAGTTAACAAACGGCAAAGCCCAGACAGGAAAGACCCCATACCTTTACTTACCAACGTCACTTCTTGTGATTTATTCATTACAAGCATCCTTCTCTTGTAATTCACTTAATATGACTCTGGTTCGCCGAATACATGTCCAAAGACAACCTAATGTGATAACGACTAATACCGCCAATAAAAGATACTGGCTCCATAACTGCGGTAAAAAAGCGGCAACAATTGAACTAACAGTAATTAATGCCATCCGATGTTGTTTTGCCATTGGACCCAGGAAGCGTTGAGGCAAACCACAAGTACCCCCTAATAAGCGAATATAAGCCGTCAAAACAGCCAGTAATGCCGCAATACAGCCAAGAGAAACTGCAAACGGGAAAAGTGTTAAGCCATACCCTACCCCAATCAGAATAAAAGAATCAGCAATACGATCTGGAAGATCGTTAAAAACAGAACCAGCAGCCGTCTTCAATCCCCCTTCAACAGCAACCATACCATCCAATAAATTACATATTAGCCGACCTTGAATAAGCAAGGCGCCAATAATCAATAAAAGTGAAGTCAACCAAAAAGACTCGACTAAAAAACACACGGCAAAACACACGCCAGCTAATACAGCAAAAACAACGCTGGCAACAGATATGCCATTTGGTGTCGCCCCTTTACATTGCAACCATTTAGCCATCTTACTGGCCCACACTGCATTGCGTGTCTTGATCGGACGCCGATCTTTTACCTCGTTACCAGACATATCCTTTCCCTTTTTGAGCACAAATGAACAATCAAATCTACTTAAGTTAAATGAAATAAGATAAACAGGATTGGTTAGAATAACAACAATAAAAAAACCTGCCGGTGGAAGGAGGTAAAAACGGAGGTGACGTCAATCTTTCCTTGTTGATTAATTTGAAATAACAGAATTTATTTCAACAAACGCCCACATATTGACCACCAGAAAGCAGGGGGGAAAGATAGAGATAACGTTCGTTTTCACAACTCAACACTATGTAATAAAAGGATTTAAAAATAAAAATGTCCACACCGTGACCACATCGATATACAAAAAAACCCTTCACATACCGAGGGGCTTTTTTATAACTCAGTTTATTGTCAGACAAAAAATGCTCCCAGTTATCTGGCTGGAATATTTTTTAAATTCACCTCAAAGTCTTTTACTTAAAAAAGCCCGGTTATTCTTCTGGAAGTGTGCAATATTCTGAGAATTTTTATATTTTCTATATCCTCATCGTAACGATAAAGCATGATGAAAGGAAAATGAGGGACAACGAGTTTTCTATAACGCTCATCTGGACTGTTACGAGCCTTTATGCCTATGCCTGCATATGGGGTAACTTTCAGAAGTTCAGCCATTTCCGAAAATTTCGTATCAATTTTATCAGCCAATAACAGCCCAGCCTGTTCAAAGAAGTAGAGATAAATTTTCTCCCGGTCAGTTTTTCCCATGAAATACGTATCACTTTATCCCCTACTTAGCTTATTACGCAGCAGAACCATCCGGTGATAACTTTCAGAATCATCAATAAAATGAGCCAAGTCGTTTTCACATCGGTCAATTGCTTTCTCAATTTCCGCTTCTAACCAGTGAGCATGGGTATTTTTTGATACTCACGTTCTTCATTCGCCAACTCTTCGGCTTTTTGTCTCATTAACTTTGTTAAATCTGTCTGATGGCGTTTGGCAGCTAGCATGGCTAAACGCTTAGTTTCTTCATCAATACGAAAACGAATCGTCTCCATTCATCCTCCTTAGTTCACTATTGCCTCAATAGCATGTTGTCACAACAGCAAAATAACCTATAACAACAATATTGTTTTCAGAGAAAACAATCAGGTTATTAACAAATTACTGGTTTTTTATCCGGTATTTTGCCAATAATTTGCCACCTGAAAGGGGATCGGACTGACATATGGACAATTACTGTCAGAGTTAACTCTCACATCACATTCGAATTTAAAAATGGTGATGCTTACATTTCATTAAATCCTCTTAAGGGTGGATAGAAGTAGAATAAAGCTAGAGGGTGTAGCGAGCGTCCACACTCAAAAACTTTCGTATACTTTCCAACCCTTCTGTACTTTTTTATGTTATTGTTTTACAAAGAAATGTGTTGTAAGTGACTGAAAAAAAGCCCTAAAAAGGACCTGAAAGACAGGGATGGTGTTTGTTTTTCAAACATAATACATTGTAATAAAAGGATTTATTTAAGTAAGTGTCCACACCTTGACCACATCGACATAAGCCCCGATTTTTTTCGGGGCTTCAGGACATTGGTAATGCAGCCTCATTTGCTGCACACTTGATGTATTAACTATTAATACATCGGTGAGATATGAGAAAAATTACTACTGTTAGTATGGGCGAACAGCTTGACGGGTTCGTACAGCGCATGATTGAAAGTGGCCGTTATGGAAATGCCAGTGAAGTTATGCGTTCAGCGCTGCGTTTGCTGGAGCAACAAGAAGCTTACGATGAGATTGTACGCAAGGCGGTTATTGCTGGCTTGGAAAGTGGGGAAAGCTCGCTGACCCTACGGGATATAGCGGAACAACGGAAACGCAGACATAATGTATAAGCTCACGGATCAGGCTGCTGAAGATTTTGCTGGGATTTATGATTATACAGGTGAAGCTCAGGCTGACCATTATACGGAGGCACTGGAAGCATTTTTTGACACGCTAGCTGAGATGCCACATATAGGGAGGGAATACCCATCTGTCCCAAGTGTAATGCGGGTTGAGTTTCACCGCCACACGGTTTTCTATACTATCCGGGATACCGATATTCTGATTGCGCGTATCCTTCATCAACAGATGAATCACCCCCGTCATCTTCTTTGAGCGGGCGGGTGCTACGTTGTGCTGTGCATCAAGCCAGCGTAGCTGTCTCGTCCTGCGAGCTGCCATTGCTAATCGCAATGCTTTGTTGTTTTTATTTCTGGAGAACAAACATTTTATTGCAGGAGAAGTGAAAATAACGCCCTGGCGGGGGATTAGACCGGGTTAATGAGGAAAATGGAGACATTATGATTCATAACGAAAGAAGCAACCCCTTTATTTTCAACGAGGTTTGTCAGCAGTTTGAAACCCCTCATATATGTCTGAGGGGTTATAAGCCCTTTGCGGGAGAAATTTTTAACAAAGCCCTCACGGGGAATAATCATACTCTAGTCGATAAAATCCAAGAGTCAACTTTCAGATTTACCGATAAGATTTGATGCGCCAATGATTTTAGTTATTGCACGTTGTATCTTTTCAATATCTTCACACGTCAAATATTGCTGAAATCGTTCATAGTCAAAATAACGTGCTCAAGCACAAAAAATATTCGTTTTTAGTAACTAATATTCATGTCACTTCACCTTGCCAAAAAATTTATACACAAGCCATCTTTGCATAAATCAACCAGATTAAATAAAATATACAGCAATTAAATCTTTAATTATCATAAATATTCATGCCTACAAGTTACCCCCTAAAAGGGGCTCGGACTAGCATATGGTCAATTACTGTCAGAGCTAACTAGCGCATCACATTCGAATTTAAAAATGGTGATGCTTACATTTTAAACCTGGAGGATTATCACTAATGAGACAGGCTATTGTTTCTCATCCGGGCGTTATGGTATCCAACATGCTGGAGGATTTGGGGGTTGGCGTTCGCCAGTTTGCTAAAAACATCGGCGTAACTCCAGCGACGGTTTCCCGCTTTCTTTCGGGCAAAACAGCGTTAACCCCGGCGCTCGCCATCCAACTGTCTGCTGCGCTGGGGAGTAATCCGGCATTTTGGATGCGCTTACAGACGAACTACGACTTACGCTAACTGGAAGATGAAATCGACACGTCAGGTATCGTTCTATACGGCAACAATGACGAAACGCCGCAGGTCACTTCAAGGCATTAAGCAATAGTAAAAAGCCAACAAAAGTGGGGGCCTGTGTAGCCCGCATTTGTTGGCGGTTATCACAGCTACCCGGTCACTGCCCCATACTGTAGGCTTTTTCATTTATCAAGGCCGAACAGGAAAGTATCCTCGATAAGTCACTATTGCAGTATCTGTTATCGCTGGGGTGGTTGAGTAGACCCCAACAACCCCAAACAGCAATAAAAACAAGTTTTGTCACTGTCCGGCGTTATCTATTTTATTGAAGTTCCCGCTCAAGCAGCTGAACTATGAACTGGTTCTTTGAGACTGCGTGTGATATTGTCGCCGCAGTCAAGCGAGCTTCCAGCCAGCCAGGATAACGAAGCGTAAAAGATTTTAGCTTGCCCTCTTCCTTGAATGGGTTAATTCCCTCTTCCTCGCACGTTTCTATATATTCAGCCAGTGAGATTTGTCCCTCTTTTTCAAGCCCGTCAATACTGTTTGATACGAAATCACAATATCCGGTGACATCCAGAAACTTGCCGCGAAAGGCCCTAATTTCTGCTTCGTAGATAACAGAAGCGGGATGGCCGTCGATAGTCATAATGTTGTTGCTTTTAATCATGTTCGACCCCTATTACATTTTCGAACCACTCACGAAGGCCATTGACTGCGCCTTTATCCATTACGTTACCAGGATGAGGTTGATGAGTCTGATAGACTGAGCCCATGAGGATAAACTTCCGGCGTGATCCGTTGCCGTTCTTGATCTTCCCCCCCAGTTTGTTAATCAGGCTGACTACATCATCCCATTTTATGCCGGATTTCGGCGGGGTGGTCAGCACATCCGCAAGGGTCTTGCGGTGCTTTGAGCTCAGCTCTTTAACCTTAATCATCCTTCATCCCATTGACGTCATTTGATGATATCATTCTATTTTGGTCCCATTATGATGTCAAACAATGACGTCGTTTTTCGCTTCTTAAAAATGTTAAATATATCGTCAGCTACATGTCTAATAACTGACGGTTAACTTTATGATTAACAAACGTTTAAAAGCCGCTCGTTTACGTGCAAATATCACGCAAGAAAAACTCGGAATTGCGGCTGGCATAGATGAAAAGTCAGCACGAGCGAGAGTGTCACAGTATGAAAATGGAACTCATCAGCCAACCTTTGAAACAATGTGCGCGTTTTCCAAGGTGTTAAATGTCCCTGAATGCTATTTTTATATTGTAGATGATGATTTTTCTGATGTTGTTTTGGCTATTCATCAGATTTTAGTGAACCACAGAGACGTCCCTGAAAATTGAATATAGTTTGAGACGATCATGACATAAGCCTTCTTCCCATCGTTCCTAAGCTCCTCCCAAGAAAAAGATTTTTACATAAAAAAAGCGCACCACGATGAATAATGGAACGCTTTTTTTAATTATTTACTCATCGGCACCTATTCGATCAGAATACCAGCACGGTCTGCTGTCCACTATCAGGATGCGGCGGAACCGCTTCAATCAATGTCGGCTTGGTGACGAACCGAACAAAGGTTTCATGACTAACAAACGTTGAGCCACAATTAATATTCTGGCACTGGTTGTAACGTTCCTTAGTTTGGGGAGTGTGTTCAAAACTGCTACGAGTGTGTGCGGCGTGGCCGCATAAGGGGCATCTCATCATAACGCGAATACCTCAACAAACAGGTTGCCATCGCTGAAACTGGCACTAAAGCAACTATACCCTATCTGAATCAGAAATTTTCACTTCCAATTGCAAGGATGACGTTAATCCACTGTCATTCAGGGAACAGCTCCGGCCTTCCCTTCGCCAGTCGAATAGAGAATGACGCCACACCGCGCTGAATTTTCTCCCATTCTGCTTTAGCTGCACGTTCGGCATTGGCCTTGTTAGCATAGATGTGCTTCATCACAAAAACGTTACCCTCACTGCCAACCAGATAATGGTCCTGTTTTTTCTTTTCTTGCTGCGGATTAGTCTTACTTCGCTTGCGTTTGACAGTGATGTTCTCTTTTTTCCTTGGATTACGAGTATTAAGCCAACTGGCGGAAACGCCAGTATAAGCGCCCCGGTCAGCCAGTGAAAAACGGTGATCGTCTCCAGATTGCCGGGTAATGATAACCGAAGGCAGGGACTGCCCGCTGGCAGCTTTGTTCTGCCCCTGTCGGATAAAAAGCAAATAGCCACTCTTGATCGTGGCAATGGCACCCTCCTGTTTTGCTAACCGGGTTAGAAAATTGCCGTCGGATTCGTTGGTCTGGTCAATATGACTGAGAGTGATGTTGGCTAGCATTTTGTCCACTTTCGGTGTCAAATCGTTACGCACGGCAATAGTGCGCACAATATCGCTGATCGTTTTCTGGTGATAAGCCACCTCGCGATTGATATTAAGCGTCGCCCGAAAATCTGCACTGCGGGCACGGATGATTATCTTGTCCGGCGCACCACTGTATTCGATTTCATCCACAATAAATTTGCCTTTGTGGATCAGTGGTTCCCCCTGCCAGCCCAGATGCAGAGATAACTCCGTCCCACGACGAGGGAGAGATAACAGACCATCGCTATCATTCAGTTCAATATCCAACTGGTCAGCCTCAAAACCCCGATTGGTCGGTTAGATTCAGGGAAATCAACCGTGACTGAATGCGGGCATTGACATTTTTGTCACCAGCACTGAGAACATATACAGGTGTACTAGTTTTGCCGGTTATCCCATCGAGTTTTAGCATATCAGGTAAAGAAATCATGAAAATAGCCCGCCCAATTTGTGTGTGACACGGGTTTTCAAGTCAGTCATTTGGGTGCGAAGGTCGCCGAACATCTCCCCTAAATTGTCATCCACACGGCGCACCGTGACGGTAAAGTCAATTTTACGGGCGGTACCGTCGGTAAAAAATTCACTTTTGGTCTGGTCGATGCTTGCAATGATAAACATGCCGCCGGTGATTTCAGGATACAGGGCACCGGACAGGGTAATAGTATCGTTATTTGGCCCCATAAACTGGAAAGCAGGACGGGCACCTACCCGATTGTTAAATCCATAGCGCCATGATTGTTGGTGTTGCAGGCTCTGGTATGGCGTGGTTTTCAGCATAAAGACAAATAAGCCGAGTGCGGCCATCATGAATAAAAGTCCTCGCTATCAGAAAATGAGCTACGGGCGCGGGCGCGTTGTTGCTCGCGGCGATCCAGTTCACGTGCCACCGCCTGCGCAATATCCTGTGCGGATTGTGCAGGGACGGCGTGTATATGAATTTCATAAACAGATCGTCTGTTGTCCTGAA
Organism: Photorhabdus aegyptia; assembly: GCF_000612035.1. Classification (NCBI taxonomy): domain Bacteria; kingdom Pseudomonadati; phylum Pseudomonadota; class Gammaproteobacteria; order Enterobacterales; family Morganellaceae; genus Photorhabdus; species Photorhabdus aegyptia. The sequence goes on from NZ_JFGV01000042.1 coordinate 40,038, forward strand.
TCTGGTTAGCAACTGAAACAACCGATGTCTGATACTGTGAAGCGGGCAAACTGTATGGATGCAACGGAGCATTTTGGGCGCTGACTGGCGAGACTGCCCCTACAGATAGGGCCGCGATTGTCGCCAATGCAGCCGTTTGACGGCGACTGGTGACACGGGCGGGGCCGTTAATGATCTCCGGGCCATATTCCCCCACGATACCAATCTTGCCCGTCGGGATGTAACCACCTTTATCGAACCCACCCGCCAGCATGCCGCCAATCGGACCGGTAGCTTCCTTATAAGCATTCAATGCCGCCTTTTGCTTGGGATCTTGGTTTTCTCCCTGCATAAAGTCGGGAGTCAAGGCGTCTTTAACCATCTTGCCTAGTTCGGAGAATTTCTTTTTCAAGGATTCCCATTTTTCCTCAATGCCTGCCTTAAGATTTTCGACAAATTCACAGCCAATCTTCTTAAATTCGGACGGGATTTTTTTCGTGTCAATGACCAACTCATTCCATTTGACTGATGCCCGGCGCTTGATATTTTCCCATGTGGTAGAAACATAGTTTGAAATGTTGTTCCATAAGTTCTTGAACCACGGGCCAAGTTTGTCCCAGTTCTGCCAGATCAGATAAGCTCCCAAGGCAATCAAGCCGATAACCGCTAAAATGGGGTTTGTCCACATAATATGCCCCAGCCACATCACCATTTTCCCAAGATAGGAAAACACTTTACCAAGATGTAGCATTGAACCTGCTCCCTTGATACCCAATACTGACAAGCCAAATTTAACGATTGCCAGTGGTCCCAACAGAGCAACCAATGCCAGCGTAATCGCACCAAAAACCGTCAAAATAATACCCAGCCCGGTACTCACCATCGTTAACGTTTTGGTCAGTTCAGGGTTTGCTTTCATCCATTCGCCCGTCTTGCTGATAATTTTGGTGATACGCTGGGCGATCCCACGCAGGGGACTGTCCACACCGCCAAAGATTTGAATACCGATATCTTCCCATGCCGATGACAGACTTTTCATGTCGCCATCAAGGTTATTAGTCATAGTATCGGCGACTTTTTTGGCCTCACCTTGGGCGTTCTTCAATTCTTTGATGAGTTTCTGTAATTCCCCCGTACCGGCTCTTTCAGCCAATACCGACAGAGTGGAAAAGGCTTCCTCCCCGGCAATAGCTTTAAAAATGCCGGCACGCTGGGCGTTACCCATTTTAGTAGTTTTCTTGTCCAGCTCAGTCAGAACATCCGGCAAAGCGCGGAGATTGCCCTTGGCATCCTTAGTCTGAATATTCAGCTTTGCCAACGCTTTCGCAGCGGCGGCGGGCGGTTCAGCCAGCCGTCCCAAAATAGATCTTAGGGAGGTCCCTGCCATACTGCCCTGAATCCCCGCATCACCGAGTTTTCCTGTCGCAGCGGCAGCGGTTTCAATATCGACGCCTAATCCAGCCGCCACAGGCGCGACGTACTTCATGGTATCGCCCAGCATCATCAGATTGGTGTTCGAACGGGTAAAGGCACCAACCAGTACATCACTGACCCGCCCCATTTCCCCGGACTTTAATTTAAATCCGGTCAGGATATTAGAACCAATGTCGGCGGTGGCCGCCAAATCTGTATCGCCCGCCAATGACATCGCCAATGTGCCAGGCATGGCTGACCGTATCTTATCGGGAGAAAAGCCGGCCATCGCATAGAAACTTTGTCCCTGTGCGACCTGATTCGCCGTAAATGCGGTTGTGGCGCCCAAATGCCGTGCCTGCTCCCGCAGTTTTTTCAGTTCGGGCGAATTCTTGTCCAGCCGGGTTAATGCCTGAACTTTTGACATCCCCACTTCAAAGTCGTAACCCGGCATCATCACCCGCTTGGCACTGTAGAGCGCTCCGACACCCGCCGTAGTCGCAACCACACCCGTTGCGGCCATCTGGTTACTGACGTTCCGCATTTTCTGATAACGGGATCGGGCATTCGCCAGCCGTTGTTCCCCCTGTCTCAGACGTTCAAGCTGCCGCTCCTGTTGCTGGAGTGTGCTAGTTGTACGGTTGATATCTCCATTGAGCCGCCGCTGTGCCTGTCCTAACTGATTGGTTGAGATACCATTGGCGTATAGGGCATCACGCTGGCGTTGCAGGGATTGGCTCAGGGATTGATTTTTCTCCTTAAGCCGGGCAGCAGCATTCTTTGCCTGCTGGAGCTGGTTGATTTGGGCCTGTGTCGGGTTTTGGCTGGCGTTGATTTCACGGGTCAGTGCCGCCACTTGTTCGGTGGCACTACGGTAAGCCTGCCGGGTTTCGGTCTGTTGGCGCTTGGTCTTGCGAAAACCATCAATCCGGCCAGCCTGCTGGTTTAGCTCCCTGAGCTGCTGACGCGACTGGCGAAGGGTTTCAGCCAGCCCTTTTTGGACACCTGCGCACTCTTGAACGGGCGGGTAATTTTATCAACGGCATTCAAGATAACTTGCAGGCGTAAGTTTCGGTCACTCATTATCGGCCCCACTCCGTTTCATGGCCCGGTAACGCCATGCCAACAATTCAGGCAGGCCCATCTCAGTTGTCACAGCAGGCGGCCAATGAAACACGGTGGCAATGTCTGCCACCAGTTCATCAACGGTTATTGATGCTGGAAATCGGACTTCACCGACTTCGGCAACAAAAAATTAACCACCTCAATGCAGAGGTTAATCAGATCGCCGGGCGACATCATCCAGCCCCAAGTCCACCGAGGCAGTGCCATTCATGCCACCGCCTCGATAGGCTTCAAGCTTACGGCTCAGTTTAGGAAGCGTCATTTCTTCCACAACACCGATGTAATTATTGCCATCATTGAATAAATTCAGATATTTGAGTTTACGAGGTAATGCCATGAGTAGCCCCTTAGCTGTTAATGCTGTTGGCGAAATTCATCAGGTACTGGTCAGTGATTTGCTGGCGCAACAGCAGGTTTTCCAATGGCGGGATCGGCGTGTAGTTGTAATCAATGAATAACTTGCCTGCTTTCAGGGTGTCCTTGGTGTTAGCGCTTTTGTCATACCAGCACCGGCCGTCTATCAGGTAACCATTGGCTTTTAGTTCGCGCAGCTTGGCATTGATGCCCTCGATAATATCGCGTACCAGTGAAGGCACCAGCGGCTTGTCAATCGCCCACATATGCGCATCAGCCATCGTGTCAGCCAGTACCTGCGCCGTGCGTGTGTAACTCTCGAATTGAAACGACGGATCACCCGAACAGGTGCGAGAACCCCAAAAACGAAAACCATTCTTGCGGATTAAGGTCGTAACGGCGTTCTGGTTAAGCAGGTTGGCATCGGTGGCAGCATCCTGCAAATCCCAAAAGACATCGGCAGAAATCCCTGTCACACCATTGACACCAACGTTAGACAAGGTTTTGTGCCAGCCGGTTTCCTCGTCAATTTTGGCACGCAGGCCCAGCGCACGAGCCGTTGCGTATGCGATAGACTCGTTATTTTTGACCGTATCCCAACTGAGGAAGTTCGGCCAAATCAACATCAGTTCGCGCTGGTTAAAGTTGCTGCGGTATTTGATAGCGTCGGAAATGGTCTTGCAGCCGTAAGCATTGACATAAGCCATTGCCCTCAGCTTTTGAGCGATGTCGGCAAGGGCTGTTACGACAGGTTGGGTATCATGACCGGGTACCCCAAAAATACGCGGTTTGATGCCGAGCTGACCTTGTGCCGCAAGCAGCGCCTGCATTCCCGTTTTTTGCCCTCGTCGGTAACGCCGCCAATGATATTCGACGTGGTTTCCGCTTCGGTTTCCCCTTGAACCACACGCACAACAACAGTCACAGGTTTGGACTGGTCAGCAATCGCTCGCAGAGCATGGGACAGTGTGCCCGTTTTGCCGGCCTTACTACTGGCAGTCAAAACGTCGGTTAGCAAGACTGGCGTGTTTAAGGGAAAAGTTTTGGTGTCAGCATCATCCACTGTGCAGACTAACCCGACAATAGCGGTGCTGACAGTGGTAATGGTACGCGTGCCCTCGTTGATTTCCTGCACGCGGACGCCATGATGATAATCTTGGGCCATAGCGAAAGACTCCCGTAATGGTGATTTCGCTATGGTGATCTCAGGGACAATAAAATTCAGTTGATTGGGTAAGTATCAGGAATAGCACAAAGTGGAGGGTATAAAAGGAGTATTAGAAATGTTCATCCTTGAGTAATCAAAAGACTCATGCCATGCACGATAAATGAAGCGACAATTCTTGTAACTTTGCACAGGTTTGTATAAAATTTTATACAGCCAGGTAAGGAAGGGAAACTATGACGAAAATCAGGAGCAGTACAGAGAAAGAAATTGCCTGGATTGGCTCTTCTTATGAAGATTTGTTAGCCTTCCCTACAGATGCACGTAAAGACGCAGGCTATCAGCTTCATAGAATACAGCATGGAATAGATCCTGAAGATTGGAAACCCTTTTCTGACATCGGTTCTGGCGTAAAAGAAATACGGCTAAGAGACAGTACAGGTATTTATCGTATTATGTATGTTGCTAAATTCGATGAAGCTATTTATGTATTGCATAGTTTTCAGAAAAAAACTCAACAAACGAATAAACATGATAAGGATATCGCTAAAGTACGATACAACGCAGTTATCCAGCAGCGGAGAAATATCAAATGACCACTAAAATTGACACTGAAATTCGTAGAGTAACTCCAGCCGGACATAATATATTTTCTGAGTTAGGTTTTACTGAGCAAGAGGCTCAGCAACTTCATGCAACCTCTTTACGAGAAATAGACAACACATTGCAAATCAAAGAACAGCTAATGAAAGAAATTACTTTATGGATTGCAGATAAAAAAATGAAACAAACTGAAGTAGCAACGGTGTTGCACATTTCTCGTCCAAGAGTATCTGACGTTGTGAATAAAAAGGTAAATAAATTCACCATTGACGCATTAGTTAATATGTTAACCCGTATAGGAAAACCTGTTCAGATTACGGTAGGCTAAGACCCACATATAAAGGTGTTAGAGCAATTCAAGACAAGAGGCACCTAGAATGGGGGCTTCTTGGCATTTCAAAAGATTCAACCTTTCGGTTCAATACCTCGTTCCCGTAGTTCCTTACGCAAAATCCGCTTGATCCATATAGCTGAAAAGGCTGACCTCATAAACCAGCACCCGCTCCAACCTAAATCGGAACGTTTATCTGCGCAAAAGGAGCGCAGATAGTCCCAATTGTAGTGTTAGCCAAGTAAAACGTGTATAGACACTGCCCAACATGAAGTAAAAAAAGGGAGTGTTAGAAATTCTGTGTCATTCCAGTAATATATCTCAAAAAGGAATGATA
>NZ_JFGV01000041.1:0-45828 GCF_000612035.1 Photorhabdus aegyptia
ATTGCTTACAGCCTTAAATTGAAAAAGCCATCACTGAAAATTTTCTACTCAGAGAAAGATATTTCAATGATGGCTTAAGCAGAATTCGGGTTACTATATATTTGGAGGAGGTGATTGTTAATTTAGATCTGCGTTTCATCAGCAATTCTAGCTGACTGTTGGCTTCTTAAGAAAGCTACCTGAATCACTGCTGGGATTGTGACTCTATATGCCGCACTTCCTATGTCAATTGCTGTCCAGGTCCCTGTAATTGCCCAGCCAATGGGACCTGCTAATACTGATATTGTTCGCATCAATGTCCCGTTAGCCGCGAAGCTTAGTCCTCGTCCAATAAGTGCTTTCATCACCTGATTTACGATTATGGCCGTTAGCTGATAGGATTTAAAACCCCCGGCTTTAAATATTGCTTGAAATCCAGCAGTAAGGGCCTGTGATGTTAATCCTGATGTGTTTTTTATTCCTAGCTCGCCTCCTAACTCTCTTATTTGCTCTGTGGACATTGAGCTTAATGCGTCTGTCATAATCTTCATCAAAAGATTGTTTTCTATTGTTACTGTTTCTGAATCTTTATTGTAATTAACTTTTAATTTATCGCATACATCGCACAGAATTTCCTTATATAAAACACCTTTACCACCTCTAAGAATTGTAGCAAATGTATTTCCACCAAAGCATTGTATCTCTGTTGCGATAGCCTCCCAGTACTTACTATGATTCGGATATTGAGATTTATATAGTTCGTTTGTTGTTAATTCTTCCGTCCATCTTTTTTCTCCATTCTTATTGTGAGTTAACAGATATACCAAATCTTCAAGTTGTTTATCTGAACATTCAGATAAAAACTGTAAGTCTGCATCATAACGATATGCCATCTTCCTTTTTTCCTTTAATCAGTGAATAGTAAAACCATTGAAATAAAAATTACCTCATGGATTTTATAATTTTTATTCTATTTTTGCATCAAATATCAACCTGTGGGTGACATTGCCCTAAAGAGTATATTGATGAATGGTCTCTGCATCTTATTGCGGAAGCTTTCTGCGGTTGGTTAATCAGGAGTTCGCTGAGGATTTGATCTAGAACCGTTGGTGTAGCACGTGTTAGCAGATGGGATATTGAAGATTCTGACGTCATGGGTGTGAAAGCAGTTTCAATCTGTCTGGACGTCACTCACCTTTCGGCGATATGTGTCGGTACAACGTTTGTCGAGTGATGCTAAGTTCCTTGCACAATTCGCTAACCTTGATTTTCGGCTGTCTCATGGCCGGACACAATTTAGCCGCAGTCATTTTGAATGGCCGACAGCCTTTCTTGCCGCACACCTATGCTGATGCCAGACTTGCTAGAGTGTGTTCAGCTCACGTTCAAACTCGGCCAGAGCAGCGGAGATGCCAAAAAACATTGATAGGATAAGGATCTGAAATTAAATTGATCTCTGCCTTATCTTTCCCGTAATCGACGAATAACACAGCTAAGATCCAGCTCTTGATCCTGTAGTAGAACCATTAGGTGATACATCAGATCTGCCGCTTCATTCGTTAGCTCTTCTCTGTTATTAACTACCGCGGCCAAAGCAGTTTCTACTCCTTCTTCACCCACTTTTTGAGCGATTCGTTTCGTACCGCTGGCATATAATTTTGCGGTGTATGAGTGGTCAGGGTCGGCTGTTTTGCGGCTTGCCAGTAATTTTTCAAGCTGATAGAGAAACCCCCATTCAGTTTGTGCCGGAGTAAAGCAACTGTATGTACCAAAGTGACAGGTAGAGCCGATTGGATCTGCGAGTGCCAATAGGGCATCATTGTCACAATCAGGATAGATATTGACCAAATTGAGAAAATGGCCGGAGCTTTCACCTTTGGTCCATAGACGTTGTTTACTGCGGGAAAAGAAAGTGATTTTGCCCGAACTAATAGTGATATTCAGTGCTTCTTTATTCATATAGCCCATCATTAGGACATCGCCGGATATAGCATGTTGTACAATAACCGGCATCATATAAGCGACTTTTTCCCAATCCAATTTTTCGATTTGTTGTGCGGTCAGCAAGTTCTTATCTCCACGCCTTGTTGTGAAAGGTACTGTTTTAATTCACTAATATTAATAATGTGTTTATGAAATACAGATGCTGCTAGTGCGCCATCGACATTTGCCTGTTTAAAGGCATCAAGAAAGTGTTCTGGCGCCCCTGCGCCGCCAGAGGCAATGAGAGGAACATGGCAAACGTCGCGCACCTGTTTTAGTTGAGTCAGATCATAGCCATTGCGAACACCATCCTGGTTCATCATATTGAGTACGATTTCACCTGCCCCACGGCGTTGAGCTTCTTTTACCCAGTCGAGGGTTTGCCATTGAGTAGCCTTTGTGCGTTTTTCGTCACCGGTAAACTGATAAACCTGATAGCGGCCGGTGTTTTCATCAAACCAGGTATCAATCCCTACGACGATGCATTGAACGCCATAACGATCGGCTAAACGGGTAATCAAGGTTGGATCGGCCAAGGCAGGGGAATTGATAGAGATTTTATCTGCCCCAAATGAGAGGATTTGCCCTGCGTCTTCGATGGTTTTGATCCCACCGGCAACGCAAAAAGGAATATCGATCACTTCCGCAACTTTGGCGACCCAACTTTTATCAACTACCCGTCCATCAGATGAGGCAGTGATATCATAGAAAACTAGTTCATCGGCCCCTTCCTCCGCATACCGTTGAGCGAGTGGCACAATATCGCCGATAGTTTCGTGATTGCGAAATTGAACACCTTTAACCACTTGTCCATCACGAACATCAAGACAAGGAATTATGCGTTTTGCCAGCATTGAATTGCCTCCGTCAGGGTAAATTTCTCATCAAGTAATGCGCGACCAATAATCACTCCGGCCACGCCGCTGGCAGGCAGAGAAGCGATATCATTTAACGTGCCGATGCCACCCGAAGCCTGAAACGCGATTTGTGGGTAGTATTGGCAAATTGACCGATATAATTCAACATTTGAGCCAGTTAGAGTGCCATCGCGGGAGATATCTGTACACAGTACATATTTCAACCCGTAAGGCAGATATTGCTCAATAACTTGTTCCAGAGTGACGGAGGAATTTTCCCGCCAGCCATTGATGGCAACTTGTTTCATGCCTGTATCATCGATACGGACATCCAGCGCCAGCACAATATTTTCCGCACCAAAACGTTTAAACCATTGGGTAACGAGTACCGGTTGTTTTATGGCGATAGAGCCAATCACTATCCGGTTGGCTCCTGCATCAAGCAATGTTTTCACATCTTCTTCTGTACGGATGCCGCCGCCGACTTGAACAGGTATAGAAACCGCTGCAAGTAATTTGCGCAGTAAAGGAAGCTGGCGGGCGGATGGATCTTTAGCACCGGTCAGATCGACCAGATGGAGCCGTTTTGCTCCCTGTTGTTCATATTGTTGAAAATGTGACAGGGGATCGTACTTATAGTCCCGTTGTTGAGCATAATCCCCCTGATGTAACCGTACTACTTTGCCATCAATCAAATCTAATGCCGGTATGATCATTGTGCTTACATCTCCAGAAAATTCTTTAATAGTCTGGCTCCGGCAGCACCGGAACGTTCAGGGTGAAACTGCACGCCAAAGAAGTTATCTTTGGCGATTGCACTGCTGAAAGTATTACTATATTCAGTTTGCGCAATGGTGTAGGTATTCAGCGGGATCGCGTAGCTATGGACAAAATAGAAATAGGCATTGTTTTCAATACCACGGAATAATGGGTGTCCGGCTTTTGGCAGAACTTGATTCCAGCCCATGTGTGGCAATGGAAGCCCATGAGTAGCCATTTTTTGGACGGGAGAATCAATAATTTCGAGTAGGGTGATATTATCACTTGTAACATTATCGCTTTCTTCGCTGGTGGCAGCGAATAGCTGCATGCCGAGGCAAATACCTAACACAGGTTGGCTGAGTACTTTAATTAACGGTATAAGCTCCCGTTGTGTCAATTGATCCATTGCGGCATTGGCAGTGCCGACGCCAGGCAAAAGTAATTTATCTGCTGCCAGGATCGTCGCTGCTTCCTGGCTGATTTGAGGTTGATAGCCTAATTTTCGGATGGCATAAGCTACCGATGACAAGTTGGCGCAGCCAGTATCGAGAATGACGATTTTCATCACAGAACCCCTTTGGAACTAGGCAATGCATCGCCTTCTATCCGAATCGCCTGACGTAGTGTGCGACCAAAGGCTTTAAACAGGCTTTCTGCTCTATGATGATCGTTGCTGCCTTTCGTTTTCAGATGCAGCGTACAGGCCATTGTATAAGAGAGTGAACGAAAGAAGTGCTCAATCATTTCAGTACTTAGATCACCCACCCGCTGGTGTTTGAATTCAGCTTTATATTCCAGATGAGGGCGACCAGAGATATCGAGAGCACAGCGGGCAAGGCATTCATCCATTGGCAACACAAAACCAAATCGGCAGATGCCCCGTTTATCTCCCAAAGCTAGTTTCAGTGCTTCCCCCAATGCCAGGCCGGTATCTTCAACGGTGTGGTGATCATCAATACAGAGATCGCCTTTAACCTGAACATTCATGCGGAAACCTCCGTGGGTGGCAATCTGATCCAACATATGGTCAAAAAACCCGACGCCGGTATTGATATCGCTGCCGCTTTCACGGTCGAGCCAAACGTCAATATTGATGGATGTCTCTTTAGTGACACGTTGAATGTGAGCATGGCGATCTTTATGGGTCAGTTGTTCACTGATGGAGGACCAGCCAAAGTTTTTCGGATGATAACGTAATCCCTGAATGCCCATATTTTTTGCCAGTTGCAGATCGGTTTCCCGGTCGCCAATCACGTAGCTGTTAGCGGTATCCATCGAGCCTGCTGCCAGATATTTTTCTACTAGTTTGATTTTTGGCTTACGGCAATGACAGTTCTCTTCTGGTTTGTGAGGGCAGATTAAAACTTCATCAAAATGGATGCCTTGAGAACTGAAAATCTGCATCATCAGGTTATGTGGCGGTTCAAACTGTTCTAATGGAAAACTGTCTGTGCCAAGACCATCCTGATTGGTGATCATAATTAGCCTGAACCCCGATTTTTGCAAGGCAAGCAGCGCAGGAATAACCTCGGTTTCCAGTGCCAGTTTATCCAGACGATCAACCTGAAAATCGGTTGGCGGTTCAGTGATCAGCGTACCATCCCGATCAATAAAAAGGAGTTTCTGGTTCATCAGTTTGTTGTCTCCTTTGGTTGTTCATTTATAGTGGAAAGGTTGTTGATGGCTTCAACCACCTGCTCACACTCTTTACGGCTGCCGATGGTGATCCGCAGACAACCCTCTAAACCGGGCTGTTTGCGCTGGTCGCGCAGGATAATGCCTTGATGCCATAATGTTTTGAAAACAGTTTCTGCGTCATAGAATTTCACCAATATGTAGTTGGTTTCACTGGGAAATACCTTTTCAACGATAGCCAATTTATTCAAGGCTTGTTGCAAATAATCGCGGTTCTTCCTGGTCTCAATGACGCGTTTTTGCATAATGGCGATGCCTTTTGCTGTCAGTGCTTGTGCTGCAATATCCGCAACGGGAGTAGAAAGCGGGTAAGGTGCAATCACTTTTAACAACAGAGTGATGATATCCACAGATGCGAGAGTAAATCCACAGCGCAGACCGGCTAAAGCAAAAGCTTTCGAGAGGGTTCGCAAAATGACTAAATTTGGATAGTTTTTTAGCCAGCTTGCGATACTATTTTCCGGGCAAAATTCAATATATGCTTCATCGATAGTGACAATTGCACGATTGGCGGTCAGTTCCAGAATTTTACGCAATGAATCAGGATTAATTGAGTTTCCTGTTGGATTATTAGGGCTACAGATATAGATCAATTTTACCCGGTCAAGGTTATTTTCGATCGCTTCGATATCCAGTTGCCAATTTTCCAGTGCGGTGATTTTCTTTTGCTCGACACCAAAAGTTTCAGCGCTGACACTGTACATACCATAAGTCGGAGGGCAAAACAGAACTACATCTTGTCCGGGTTCACAAAATACGCGGATTAGAAGTTCAATGGATTCATCAGCACCACGGCAGGCTAGCACTTGCTCAGGTTGTAAGCCGGCATAGGCGGCGTAACGACGGATAACCGAGGCTGGCTGGCAGTCAGGATAACGGTTTAATGTTTGCTCAGTGCATTGGAAATCAGGCGCTAGTGGGTATTCGTTGGCATTCAACCAAACATCACCCTTGCCGCCAAGGCGACGGGCAGACATATAAGGTGTTAATTTGCGGATATTTTCTCGTGCCAATAGATTGGCATCAAAAATGTTATTCATATTTACTCCTTGACCGGCAATATTCAGCGCCGCCACCCGTAAAGTGACAGCGTTTTGATGAGCGGTCAGTTGTTCTGCTCGCGCCAGTGTTTCAATGGTTTGAGATAAGTTCAGCAGCCCTTGTGGCGTCAGTTGTTGAATCGTCATCCGTTTTAGGAAATCTGCCAGACCAAGGCTGGAATAGGTTGAAGTGTAGCCATAAGTTGGTAGTACGTGATTGGTTCCTGATGCGTAATCTCCCGCAGATTCCGGCGACCAGTCACCGAGGAAAACAGAGCCGGCACTAGTGATTTTTTCAACCAGTTGTTCCGGCTGGCGGGTTTGGATAATCAGGTGCTCTGGGCCATAGCGGTTGCTGATTTCTACACATTGTTGCAGGCTTTTTGTCACAATAACCCGGCTGTGCGCTAGTGCTTTGGCGGCAATCTGGTTGCGAGGAAGCAGGGTAAGCTGTTTTTCGATTTCCTCTATCACTTTCCTGGCTAATGTTTCATCAGGTGTGACCAATATCACTTGTGAGTCAGGGCCATGTTCTGCTTGTGAAAGTAAATCGGCAGCCACAAAGACGGGGTTTGCCTCCGCATCGGCGATAATAAGCAGTTCCGATGGGCCAGCAGGCATGTCGATGGCAGCGCCATCTATGCGCTGACTAACTTGTCTTTTGGCTTCGGTAACATAAGCGTTACCTGGACCAAAAATCTTATCTACTTTGGGTACGGATTCTGTTCCAAATGCCATAGCAGCAATGGCTTGAGCGCCACCAATCTGGAATATTTCCGTAATTCCACACAGTGTGGCTGCATAGAGAATTTCATTGGCAATCGGTGGTGGAGAACAAAGTACCACTTTATGGCAGCCCGCTATTTGAGCAGGTGTTCCGAGCATCAAAACGGTAGAAAGTAGTGGGGCAGATCCACCGGGGATATAGAGTCCGACAGAATCAATAGGCCGTGTTACTTGTTGACAATAGACCCCGGGTTGGGTTTCTACTTCGATCTTTATAGGCTTCTGTGCTTCGTGGAAGACGCGGATATTATTCATTGCCCGTTGCATTGCCTGTTTAATGTCGTCATTCAGGCTGTTTTCTGCGGCAGCGATCTCTTCCGGCGCAATACGGATATTTTCAGTAACCATTTTGTCGAAACGGCGGCTGAATTCACGCAGAGTGTGATCGCCATATTCTTTTGCCGCATGCAGAATTTGTTCCACTGTACGGGAGATTTCTTCGGAAGCTGAAATAGCAGGGCGTGTCAGTAGATTGCTTTGCTGGTCGTCATGGCATTCTTGCCAGTGGATCAGGGTATCGAAACGGTTAGTCATTTTCGTTTACTCCATCATCTTTTCAATCGGCAATACTAAAATGGAGCTGGCGCCAAGGGATTTAAGTTTCTCCATCGTTTCCCAAAACAGTGTTTCACTGCTTACCATGTGCATGGCAACGCGGTTCTGATCCCCCGCCAGCGGTAGGATTGTTGGACGTTCTGCCCCAGGCAGCAATGCAATCACTTCTTCGAGTTTTGCACTTGGTGCGTGCAACATGATGTATTTGGATTCACGGGCCTGAATCACCCCTTGAATGCGGGTCAACAGTTTCTCAATCAGTTGCTGTTTATCGGCAGGCATTTCACCATCACGTTGAATAAGACAGGCTTTGGAACGGTAGATGATTTCTACTTCCCGCAGGCCATTCGCTTCCAGTGTTGCGCCAGTTGAAACCAGATCGCAGATAGCGTCTGCTAACCCGGCGCGCGGGGCAACTTCAACTGAGCCATTTAGCAGACAGGATTTAAAGTGGATTTTTTTCTGATCGAGATAACGTTTTAACAGGTGAGGGTAAGAGGTTGCGATACGGGCATTTTGTAAACATTCGACGCCAGTATAGTTGTAGTCTAGAGGCGCGGCCAGTGAAAGGCGACAGGCACCGAAATCAAGACGGCGCAAGGTGAAATAACGAGGATCTTCTCCTTGAGCGCGGCGGTTTAATAGCTCTTCCTCCAGCACATTTTCACCGATAATACCCAGATCAACGACACCATCCATAACCAGCCCTGGAATATCGTCATCACGTACTCGCAAGATATCAATTGGCATATTTTCCGCGAATGCAATTAGGCGCTGTTGTTGCAGATTAATTTTAATACCACAGCGAGCCAGTAATTCTCGTGAATCTTCGCTTAATCGGCCTGATTTCTGCATTGCGATACGTAAACGTGATTTATCTAACATTTTTATTCCCACTTAAAATCAAAAACATAAAAAAACCCCCGGAAGGATTCTTCCGAGGGTTTTATCGCATTCATGCCACCGGAAGATCCGCTAAACGTCTTCCAGCACACAACCGCCTGAAAGACTAATCAGGATGATGATGGTGGTAATGGCTAAATTGAATGCGGATCATAACGGTTTCTCTTTATTTATTATTGCTATTGGTGACTGTTTACCGCCGGTTGTTTTTATTCATTGACCAGCAGAGGTTAAATTTTTTGCTCGCTATTCAACCTATACGATTTGACGGTCTAAAATCAATCTATTTTTTTAACAATCAATTTATATTGTAATAATGTTTTGTTTTTACTCGAAATATTGTTTTCTGTGGGAGAGATACAGGACCAATAATAACAGTGGCTTAATGTTCAAATTGTTTGCATAATCAAAATAATATCAGGCATATGAAGGAGTGGTGATGAAAAAAGTTTCCATTATCGGTCTGGGGTGGTTGGGGATGCCATTAGCTAAGGCATTGAGTCGTAGTGGCATGCAGGTTGTTGGCAGTAAAACGACGCCAGATGGTGTAGAGGCAGCACGTATGTCTGGTATCGAATGTTATTTGTTACAACTGGAGCCTCAGATCAATTGTGCGCTTGATGATTTGGAGCAACTGATGGTAGCCGATGTGATGATCATCACTTTACCGGCAAGCCACACGGCGGGGGGCAGTTATAACTATGTTAAGGCAGTTCAGTTAATTGTTGATACTGCTCTTTCATACTCCGTGCCAAGGATTATTTTCACCAGTTCTACTTCTGTTTATGGCTTTGTTGCGGGTAATCTCAATGAAGATGCGCCTTTTTGCCCTGAAACGTCTTCCGCTCAGGCATTGGTTGAATTAGAGAATTGGTTGCACAAACTGCCAAATATTTCCGTTGATATTTTACGTTTAGCCGGTTTGGTAGGCAGTGATCGTCATGCCGGGCGTTTTCTGGCGGGAAAAAAGGACGTTAAAGGGGGGAATCAGCCGGTCAATTTAGTTCATCAGGATGATGTGATTTCAGCCATTAATTTATTAATTCAGAGGACTAATGGTGGGCATATTTATAATTTATGTGCGCCTGTTCACCCAACCAAAGCTGAATTTTATCCTAAGGCCAGTAATCAGCTTGATTTAGTTCCACCTGAGTTTTCCAGAGAAGAAACTCAGGTGCGCAGCAGAATTGTTGATGGCAGCCGTATTTGCCAGGAGTTAGGATTTAAGTATCAATATCCCGATCCTAGATGGATGCCAATGAGCTGATTTTTCTCAACTTAACTCGATCATGACAATTTCTTTGAACGCTGGTCTTTCTGCCATTAATTGATACCAGCGTTCAATATTTGGCAGAGATGGACGTTTGATTGGGATGTTAAGCCAAGGATAAATCATGGGTCCTAATGCAATATCAGCTATGCCAAATTTATCGCCAGAAAGATATTTCTGTGCTGCCAGGGTGTTATCGAGCACTTTCATCAGTTTTTCGATTTCAGTCAGAGTTTGTTCTATTTGTTTTTGATCCCGCTCTGCTTCCGGTGTACGAATAAAACCTATCACGAGTTGTTTGATATGAGGAAACAGATGTGAACCAACCCAATCCATCCATTTATCGGCATTTGCCCTTTCCTGTAGATCTTGCGGATAAAGCACATCTTTACCAAATTTCGCTGCAAGATAACGAACGATTGCGTTAGATTCCCACAAAATAAAATCGCCTTCTTGTAAACAAGGGATTTGCCCATTTGGGTTCATTTTTAGATATTGTGGGTCGTCCAATTTGCCAAATTTACCGCCAATATTGATCTGGTTGTACGGTACATTGAGCTCTTTCAGACACCAGAGCACTTTTTTTACATTGGAAGAGTTTTTACGGCCCCAAATGGTTAGCATGGGCTTCTCCTTGAATTGGGATAATTAAGAAAGTCGGTTATTTGCTACCAATATGCTTTATTGGATTACATGAAAACCAATGATCAGCACAATCTTTACACTGTTTATGTTGGTTTCTTATCGTACAACATTTTATATTAATAAGAATTTGACATTTTTTCTTATTAAATAAAGGGGAGCGATGATGAGGAAAAGTCTGGCGATGAAATGTGCTACTGCGGTGCTGACAGTGGCATCAATGGTAAGTGCCTGTGTTTATGCATCGGATGAACCTGTCGTTCCACCAGTGGACGCTAGAGCTTATGTGTTAATGGATTATGACAGCGGTAAAATCTTGGCAGCGGGAAATCCCGATGAGCGGCTCGATCCAGCCAGTCTGACAAAAATTATGACCAGTTATGTTGTTGGTCAGGCGATAAAAGCGGGAAAAATCACGCCGGAAGATATCGTTACTGTGGGAAAGGATGCTTGGGCGACGGGTAATCCCATATTGAAAGGTTCTTCTCTCATGTTTCTTAAACCCGGTGACAGGGTAAAAGTGATCGATTTGAATCGTGGCGTTGTCATTCAGTCTGGCAATGATGCCAGCATTGCTTTAGCTGATTATGTGGCGGGTAGTCAGGATGTATTTGTTAGTCTGATGAATAATTATGCAAAAGCACTTGGGTTGACTAACACCCATTTTCGCACGGTTCATGGATTGGATGCTGAGGGTCAATTCAGTACTGCGCGTGATATGGCGATATTGAGTCAGTCCATGATCCGTGATGTGCCTGATGAGTATGCCCTGCATAAAGAGAAAACATTTACCTTTAATAAAATCCAACAGCCTAACCGTAACCGATTGTTGTCGAATAAGAATATAAATGTTGATGGTGTGAAAACCGGATATACCAGCGGCGCTGGTTATAACCTGGTTGCTTCAGCGACAGAGGGACCTATGCGGCTGATTTCTGTTGTACTAGGTGCGCCAAGTGATCGGGTTCGTTTCGCCGAAAGTGAAAAATTACTTGCATGGGGACTCCGTTTTTATGAAACAGTGACGCCCATTAAAGCTAGCGAACCGTTTGTTTCAGAAAAGGTTTGGTATGGCGATCGTTCAGATGTTGCTCTTGGCGTGGAAAAAGATGCGGCGCTCACCATTCCTCGTAGGCAGCTAAAAAATCTGAAAGCCAGTTACACGTTAAATCAGACGCCATTGACAGCGCCTTTGGCGAAAAATCAGGTTGTCGGTGTGATTAATTTCCAATTAGGGGATAAGGTGATTGAACAACGTCCTTTGGTAGTTAAAGAGGCGGTGGAGGAAGGTGGCTTTTTTAGTCGCATTTGGGATTTGATTGTGATGAAAGTGAGTGGTTGGTTTAAGGCGATTTTTGGTTGATTTGATGTCAATGTGTGGTTTATGCGGCAGGTTGGGTGGAGTTATATTCTGCCTTGCTTAGGGCGCGGCATTTTGCCGCGCACGTTTTACACTTATTTTTTTTCATCCAGAGAGCAACGTTTGTTGTTTTTTACAGCAGATCCGTTGTACCGGCCTTTGAATAATAAGACACCATCAGGTTTATCTTGCCAGTAAGCCCATAATTCAACCTCAGTTTTAACATGATGACCAATATTTTCGTAGCGAATATGCGTAGGTGATAAACCTCGATAATTGCGGGTTGATGTTCCTTCATATCGGAGTTCATAGCTATTAGCGAATCCTGTTAAATCACCACTTCTGAATAGAATACAGGTTGCTACGTCATGAAACTCTACCCATCCATTAAGCGGTTTATTTTCACCTTCAGTTTCTATTTCAAAGACAATGACATTTTTGCCAGTTTCAGTTTTACCAAATACCATCAGTTTTCCATCTTCAATGGGGTGTAATAAGGATATTGAATTCTTTTCTGGATCTATAATCAAACCACCATATTCAACCCCATTGACATTGGCTGTGTAGTTGGGAAAACGACTAACATTGCCTCCGCCGAAAATAACAAGAGGTTCCTGAGGATTTGAAACATCAAGTTCACCAGCAAAAGGTCGGACAGCATCACCGTCAGAAAAAATCTTTTCACTTTCTCCAGTGCCAATAGCACCATATATCTCTATTTTACTGTTCCAGGCAACTTCATCTTTTGCTATGGGAACGATAATGAGATTCTCAGAAACTAAGATCGGTGGAGATTGGTAAGTAATCCCCTCAAATATAACATCATAAACATCAAAAAATTCAACACTGCCCTCAACAAATTTGACGGCTCTATGCCATGCTCCATCGTAGAAATGATCTGTTGCGTAACCGGAGGATGGCTGTTTAATACGTTGGCTTTCTTCTGACATTTTATCACCTATTATGAAGAGAAATGAGTGAGAGAAAAATAGATATTCAAGCATTAAAAATAGTAGTAAGCGTTATTGATATTTGTCAAGAAAATGGATTTTAATTATTTTATAGGTAATATTAGATAAGAAATTAATTTGTAAAAAATTAAAATATTAATGTCCATAAGTAGATTTAATACAATTGTTTTAATATGTTGTTATTGGGTGTGTTAAATGTATGATCAATAAATTTATTAGGATTAATTTCAGGTCTATTATTATCTTTTTATTACTCTTCTAGGTTTTTATTTTCTATTTGAAATGATTTTTAGATTCATTGCATATAGATTAATGACACCGAAATAGCATTATTGAAATAAGATATTATTTATTAATTATCGTGAATTTAAAACGGTGTTGCGAGAACAGGCAGAACCTTGTGATTAAGGACCTGCCTGGAGAAGGGAATCTCTGGTAGAAAATACTGTTAGCTTTTACTCAACATCAGCTTTGTTCTACCAGAGAAATACTACACTCAATTTCTATTGTAGCAATAAGGAATTAGGCGCAGCTATTTAGCAATTTATGACTTTATATTAAGAAGCCAACAATGTTGCGTTGTAGATATAATTGTAACCACCAGGAGAAACCGCTGATGAAGAAGTTATATTTACACGTTTGTTATTACTGCAAGCGTTCAGAAGAAGATGATACAGTGCAGCACCTCTGTAGTCCTGCGCATTCCACCATAACAGATAGTTAAATTTGCCGTTAGGGAATTGCATAGTTACAGTCACTTGCAATTGGTTTTGATCAGGTGCAGCTTGAACTGAAGTTACTGTACCAACAGCGAAATAGTAATTAGGAGTTGGAGAAGTGTTTTCAGGTTTATTTTCTGTTGCCGCTTCATTAGAAGCAGGATTTGCATAGTTCATCGTGTTAACCTTTTAATTTAATGTAATTGAACAATAGAATTTTTTACCAAAATGTGCAGAACAGTAATTTGTCCGCCGAAGAAATATAAGATAATTGGTAATTGTAATCCATATTAAAAGTTTATCTGTGTTATATAATTATTGATGCTGTTAAAATGTTGCCAATAATATATTTCCTCTAAATGGTTATAATAATCAAAGGTATCACTCTAATCAAAAAATAATATTGATATTTATTTCGTGTCGTTGAAATTAAAAAATTAACAATCTGCTCTAGTAGGGATTATTTATACAGGATGTTCTTATTAATAGAGTATGGGTAAGAAATAAGCTGTAGGCATTGAAATGAACAGCCAGTATGTAGTGAATGGTTTAAATTTCTGTTTTCTAGTTAATATTCAGATAAAACATTATGAAATTATTATTACCCTATAATATTTCGCATAGATATATATAACTGCAACGTTTGAAATTAATTAATTTGAATCTATTTTAATGTTAATAATGCCTGAGTGTATGATATTTTATTAATAATTATATATTGCGAATGTTATTGATGTAATTACATATGTTGTTAATTATTCACAGTGTACAATAATGGGATATTGTTATACCTTGTCTTTTTAAGATTGAATGGGGGCTGTGTTCTATCCTAAAGGTGGTTTTTATAAGAAATGTTTTCGAACGAAATTAAATTTTGATAATAATATATTGATATTGTCTGTATGAAATAGATAACTGGTTAATTAATTATAATTTTTTGGAGTTTTATTTTATATTATTTTTATGAATTTATATTTTTATATTAAATACAACCAGGCAGAGCGTTAATATTACGCTCTGCCTCAAATAGGGTAGAATGTGCTGTTATAAGAATCAGCTTCATTATACCAGAGAAATGCTGTGCCAAACTCCTATCACAAAAGTACTGTATTTCGCGATTAATGAAATCGCTTCAATCAGATAGAGTTTCTATTAGGAATCTATTATTTGGCTCAAGCATTTCACAGGCGATTATTTTACATAGAGATTTCTACGCAATTAATATAATCGCAACCGAGAGGACCAACTTTTCCTACGGTTCCTATTTTCACATCTTTCTTCGCGCAAAGTGCTTCCATCAGGACTTTATAAATCGCCATGCCTCTATTATCTAGCAGATTCCATTTTAAAAGCATTTCTTCAGATGTGCCATCAAGCATTAATACAGTCACCATGACTTGCATAACTTTGTCTGGCATAACTTTCATTGCAATGACTTTACAGCTACGTAACATTACGTCGTCTACCATATCTTTGTCTTTGATTAAAGAAGGATGCATGTCGTTAATCATAATATAAACTCCAAAATATAAATTAATTAATAAATGACCTATATTGTCTCTGAATAATTAACGGAAAACCGTTTGTTTGAGAAATATAAGGTGGTTGGTACTTCTACTATAAAAGCAATCTACATAAGAAATTTTTTTCGCACTAAAAATATAGGACAGTTAACATTTTTAATTGGCATATAACATTTTCTCTAACACATATAACTATAGGTGCCATTTATAGGTTGTCAAATAAATTTGAAAAAATAATGTAATTAATTGATAAGTAGAGTTATATTGCTAAAAATAGAAAATAAATTGTCAACATGATAAATATAAAACAACCGGAAGTTTTTATATTTCATATAATTAGATCAAATTAAAATGTTATTTGTAATTTATTTGTTTTGAATGATTAGCTTGATAATTAAAAATTTAAATTATATTTTTAATTGTTGTAAATAAATATGGTTAATTTATTTATTTGAAATTTATATAAATATTAATGTAAATGAGATATTGTATGTGTTTTTTATAAAAAAAACTTTTCTTTATGAAGTATTGGTCTATTATTTAAAAAACTCAATAGTAAATAAAATAGCCATGCAAATAACTATTTCAATATTAAGGCTAAATTGTATTAGAGCAATTTTCTATTTATCAATAGAAGAATGTTATTAGAAATAAAATAATTAGAATTCATTATTCTATTGAATATAGACGTAGATTGCTTATTCTTGGCAGGGAGTTAATATGTGCATTTAGTGCCTTAGCAGTAACATATTTGAGATAATGCCTGGGAGGTAGTTATCAATTGGCATGATAATATAGCGTTAAGTCGTTGTTGGAAAAATAATTATCGTTTTCTAATGGGCGTATAGGCTCACTGTTCTATGATGAAGGTGGTTATATGTCATATCTTGATCCGTTAGCGCTTTCTATCCGTTTCGGAAATCGCAATAACTTAAGTACTGACAAGCGATGGACGGATAAGCCTAATCCTCTCCGTATGCTTAATCAGGAGCAATTTACTTACATTTATGAAGATAGTTTGCATTTTCTTTATGGTCGATATAGATTCAACCCAAGTAATGGACGCGATAATATTTTGACCGATATACAGGTGTCGAAAATCAAGACTGGGAAATATATTGATCAATATGGTCATGATGAACAGTATGAAGTTCTTGGTCTCCTTGGCGGTATGGGAACATTTCCTTTACATTCAATATTCGGTACGTTCAGAACAGAAGAAGTCGATCTGATTAGTTACTATTTTTATATTGCATATGTATTGACGGGTAATTATTCCGTTCATAACCGTTATTTTTACCAAGGTTATCCAATGGGGCCTAATAACGATGAGGGGTTAGATTATCATCTTATGTGGAATGCCGTTGATATCATTCCGCCGCCGTATAA
The DNA here is from genome assembly GCF_000612035.1 of Photorhabdus aegyptia. Classification (NCBI taxonomy): domain Bacteria; kingdom Pseudomonadati; phylum Pseudomonadota; class Gammaproteobacteria; order Enterobacterales; family Morganellaceae; genus Photorhabdus; species Photorhabdus aegyptia. Next base: position 16,435 of record NZ_JFGV01000041.1, read on the forward strand.
ACCGGGTTTACCACGATATTTCCCGCTGATTAACGGTTATATTCTCTTTCCTTCAACAACCGAGGCTGTAGTTATCTCTAATATTCCTACTGATGCCAGATTTATCCGTCTTGAAGAGACAGGCAATAGGTTTCCTTTTACCGGGGAGATTGCGACCAAGACGCCTTATATCCTGCCAGATAAGTTGCGTCAACAATGGGACGAAGAAGAGGAGCAGGGGGTGCCAATAGATGAACGCGGATATTTTAACGAGGACGATTTATGGCAATATGATGAACAGCAAGGGGATTGGGTGAAGTGGAGGGAAGCTTAAATTTTTCCGTCGGTTAGCTCATATCATTATTTGGTTGCTGTTCGTTTAAAGAGAACAGCAACCAAGTCGTGTTTATCTATGCAAACAGTGAATAGAGGACCGCAGAGATAGCCACCAATCCCATAAAGATGACAAATAGGTTACTTAGTTTGCCGCCATATTTGCGCATTGCAGGAACTTTGCGGATTGCATACATTGGCATAATGAACAGCAGCATTGCGATAACAGGGCCACCCAGTCTTTCTATCATTTCTAAAATACTTGGGTTCAGAGTCGCAACAATCCAAGTCGTGACTAACATGAAAATGGACGTGATACGATTCAGCTTTTTAGGCTCAATAGTTTTGCCTTGGTCACGCAACGTCTTAATAACCATACCATTAAAGCCTTCACGCGCTCCCAGATAATGACCAAGGAAAGATTTGGTAATGGCTATGAATGCAATAAACGGAGCAATGTAGGCAATCACTGGCGTATTAAAGTGGTTAGCCAGATAAGAGAGGATAGAAATATTTTGTGCTTTGGCTTCTGCCAGATTTTCTGGAGACAGGCTCAATACGCAGCTAAATACGAAGAACATCACAGTGGCAACCATCATGATATGGGCGTATGCCAAGATGCGGGAGCATTTTTTCTCAGCATTCTCACCATACTCTTCACGTTTTGCCACGGCAAACGCCGAGATAATTGGCGAGTGGTTGAAGGAGAATACCATTACCGGGATTGCCAACCATAGCGTAATAAGCAGCCCATGACTTGCACCTGATGCAGAGATGGTGATGTTTTCAAAGATTGCGGTGTTCCAGTTAGGGATCAGATAGAACGCCAGCAGCATCAAAACAGCAACAAATGGGAATACCAGCACACTCATCGCCTTAACAATAGCCTGTTCACCGAAACGAACGATGGTCATTATGCCAATAATTAGGATCAGAGCCAGCAGGGCGCGAGGAGGTGATGGCAGATGTAATTGGTGAACAATAAAGCTGTCTACGGTGTTGGTAATAGCAACGCTGTAAACCAACAGAATCGGGTAGATAGCGAAGAAGTAGAGCAGGGTGATAAGTTTACCTGCCAGGTTGCCAAAGTGCTCTTCTACGACTTCGGTAATATCTTCACCTGGGTTTTTACCCGATAGAACGAAACGACACATCCCGCGATGGGCGAAAAAAGTCATAGGGAAAGCCAGTAGTGCCATCACCAGAAGAGGCAGCAGGCCGCCAATACCAGCGTTGATAGGTAAGAATAATACACCGGCGCCAATCGCGGTGCCGTATAAGCCAAGCATCCATACTGTATCTGATTTACGCCAGGTTTTATAATCGCTTGGGCTGGTCGCCTGCGATGCGATTGTACCTGTTTGAGTCATATCCATAGTTATCTCCGAGAATAACGCGGTAAATTAAAAAACGAAATTACAATGCCGCAAGTATGCAATAAATGCAAATACATGTGGCCTAACTCTTTCTTTATAAAAAATAAATTCTTTAAATATCTTTGGTGTTTATTTAAACGTTTTTATTACCACATTAACATCTTGGTCGAAAATTGGACTTTAAATTAATAATCCAAAATTTTCGCTTTACTTTCTTTTTTGAAAGAAAGTCTGGAAATTTTAAGACCAGACTTTTGATAGCGGCAAGATAGCGATTTTTAGTGAATAGTACCGTGATCATAGTCTCAAATGCGGAATATATCTCGAAAAGTCATCATGTTGCGAGATTTAGTGTAATTGTTGCCTAAATATTGCGAATTTTAACGAGGTCAAATTATAACCTCAATTTTCCCATTACTCAACTCTCATTATTATCTTATGTTTTTGTTATTTCTTGTCTATTCGTTTACATATTAATAAATGGAAATAACAAATAGAAGAAATGGTTAATAAATTGATAAATATCAATTTATTACCGAATTTTAAAAATAGCTATCTCTGATGTCATGTTTGTATTTTTGTGAAAGATATATATAAAACCAGGATAATGGATTAATGGCATCAATAATATGCATGAAAGATGTACTCTCTATCCTTTGATCAAGTTTTAATAATCTCCTTCGTTGTATATCTATTTACATAGTGATTTATACAGATTTATTGATTTATATGAAAATCGTTGAGCTGAATTTAAGCGCAAATAGATGTTAAAATAGGGTTTGTTTATCTCAAGTTATTAAGTTGCATTTATGTTACTAGCTTTTTATCCAGCCTTTACGGATAGGAAAAGCGCAGCAACGTTGGTACAGGCTGTTCAATCTTTTTTGTAAACTTTCACCAGACAGGCTCCAGATTATTTGCGCAAAAGTGCATCCCATTAGGCTGACGATAAATGCTCCGACCATATCCATCGGCCAATGAATGCCTAAATAGACTCTGGCCCATGCGATAGCCAGTGCAATTGCCATCATACATAAGCCTGGCCAAATTCTATACCAGAATAGAAAGGATAAAGCGAAAGTGAAGACAGCTGTTCCGTGGTGACTTGGGAATGAGGTTGTTGGTGCGTGAGGCAGAAAGTTATAACCAAAACCTTCTGCAAAAGGGCGGTCGTGAGGGCAGAGTAAACCGATACAGTATGAGGTTAGCATGGCAAAACAGAAGGCAATGGTGGTTTTACTGACGATAACCCGATGATAAGGGAGAGTACGCTCTGAACCCCAGCACCAGAAACTAACCAATGTTAGAGGGAAAATAAGAACCAGATATTTTGCAATGAACACCGCTATTGCAATCATGGCTGGTGATGATTCAGGTGTAGCATTGAAAAAAGTAAACAGATCATGATTTATTTGTTCTAACAAATCGGGCCTCACATATAGTCACTTATGTACATCACGATAGTCGGACGCAAGAGAGTAAAGTTGGCCGACTTGTGAGTAAAGCGTAATTGTTGATGTTATTTATGTTTGGTTTATATTTCGGTCAAGGAAATACAGGTAATCGTCATGACAGAAACTAAGCAAGTAATTGATATATATGATAATAGTTTCTGGATTACCGAAGTGATAGTACAAGTAGTTGATAGTTTGATCATTTGTAGAATCGGTTATGTGTTTATGACGGTATATTCTTCAAACGATAAAAAAACCCGATAGTCTTGAACCAAAGTGGATGACTATCGGGTTCCTCAATATTGGGATATCAAAGAAAAGCAGTGGCATTAACTCAGACTACGACTTGGCAAGAAAGTTCTTCGTGATAAGAAAAAAAATCAGATTTTTTTTCAGTTTGGTGAAAATAACATTTTTTGCACAAATCAACCGAGTCCACTGCGGCTAATAATCAACGGCGATTTTTACCACAATAAAGCAAAGGGGGAAGTTCGATTATTGTAGCAGTTGGTGTTCCTTCACGTATGCTTCGAAGTCTGTACAGCCACCAATATGCTTCTCGTCAACGAAAATCTGTGGAACCGTTTCTACGGGTTTGCCAACCGTTTTTTCCAGATCAGCTTTAGTAATACCTTCTGCGTGAATATCAACATAACGGAAATCAAAGTCATCACGTTGCTCTTTCAGTCGTTCCGCCAGCTCTTTCGCGCGGACACAGTATGGGCAGCCAGGACGACCGAAAATCACAGTAAACATATACACTCCTCTTGGTTATATTAAAATAATGCGGTTTGATGTGTTGTTCATGCCTATTTGAACGCTACTATGCCTGCATAGATTTGTAAAAAAAAGCAGAAATTGCCTTTTGTTTTAATTCAACATACCAATTTTGGTAACAGAGTTTTCGGTAGTATAATGCAGCATCAGGTTGTTAAAGAGGGTGTGATGAAAAGTCGTCAAAGCAGTATGAGTTCATTGGCAGATATGCCAAAACAGGTTATCCTGCTAGAAATTATCGGTATTGGCTGCTTGCTTCTAGCATATTTGACTATTAATGATATTGTCGTCTTAACAGATTTACTAATGACGCCAGAAGCACATGTTGTTATGATTTTCACCGGCGTGGGTTGTTTGGTCCCCGCTGCGGTTAATATCATTTGGCGTGCAGTGTGTGGTCTCTCTTTTCTGGGAATTGATCATAAAAAAGAGAGTAAAAATAAGGCAGAAGGTAGTGATAACGGTAGATAAAAATAATTTATCAGTTATTGGTGATAGCGCGATAAAGAATTATTTCGTAAGCTATAGCGCTTTTTCATTTTCCGTTGTATGGGGTTGTTAGATGAGTTCACTTGTCATTCCTGACTTATCGGTATTGCGTGAGTGGTTGGATCAGCTCAAAATTTCCTACTTTGAGTGCGATTCATGCCAAGCGCTGCATCTACCTCATATGCAGAATATTGATGGTTTATTTGATGCCAAAATTGATCTGTTAGACAATGTAATCTTGTTTTCTGCATTGGCTGAAGTTAAACCAACCGCCATTATTCCTCTGATGGCTAATCTAAGCCAGATTAATGCCAGTTCCCTGACAATCAAGGCTTTTCTTGATATTCAGGATGAAAATTTACCGAAACTGGTGGTGTGTCAATCTTTCCTTATTTCAGCCGGGCTGACTTTTTCCCAGTTTTCTCATTTCTTGCAACAAAGCGAAGAGCAGATTGCAGGTGTGATTTTTGAAATTCACAGTAATAACTTGCTGTATATTAATCGTGATATCGAAATTGAGGGTGACATTGAAGAGGAAGAAGAAGCACAAACTTCTGCTAAAGCGCCGACTTTTACTTTGCACTAATATTTCCAACACGGTTATCCTACAATGCAATGTACGCATTATTCTGCGGGGCATTGTCACTCTTGTCAGTGGCTTGAAAAACCCTATTCTAAGCAGTTAGAAGATAAACAGCAGAATTTAAAACAGTTATTATCTCAAACCCTTGTGAATCAATGGTTACCTCCAATCGCCAGCCAATCAGACGCTTTTCGTAACAAAGCCAAAATGGTCGTCAGTGGCAGTGTAGAACGTCCATTACTAGGTATGCTGTATCGTGATGGCACGGCGGTTGATCTGTGTAATTGTCCCCTCTATCCAGCACATTTTCAGCCTGTATTCGATGTTGTTAAATCGTTCATTGCTTATGCCGGGTTGACGCCGTATAACGTTGCTCGTAAGCGGGGTGAACTAAAATATTTGTTGCTGACAGAAAGCCGTCATAGCGGTGAAATGATGTTGCGTTTTGTACTGCGTTCTGAAACGAAAATTGCTCAATTGGAGCGTTCCTTGCCCCGGTTGCTTGAGCAATTGCCACAGCTTACGGTGATCTCTGCTAATATTCAGCCGATCCATATGGCGATCTTAGAGGGAGAAACAGAGATCCTATTTACTGAGCAAAAAGCGCTCAAGGAACAGTTCAATGGTATTCCTCTTTACATTCGTCCACATAGTTTTTTCCAGACTAACCCGAACATGGCTTCTGAATTGTATGCAACAGCAGGGCGTTGGGTTCGTGAATTGAAAATCAGTAGCATGTGGGATCTATTTTGTGGTGTTGGGGGTTTTGGTCTGCATTGCGTAGATAAAAACACCTGTTTAACCGGAATCGAAATCAGCCCCGAAGCCATTGATTGTGCCCGTGATTCGGCAAAAATACTGGGTTTGGAAAATATCGAGTTTCAAGCTTTGGACTCGACAAATTTCGCCGTGGCGAAAGAGCAAATTCCGCAATTGGTTTTGGTAAACCCACCTCGTCGGGGAATTGGTAAAGCGTTGTGCGATTATCTCAGTAAAATGGCGCCGGATTATATTCTTTATTCAAGCTGTAACGCTCAGACAATGGCGAAAGATATTGCGGCACTAGCCAACTATCGTGTAGAAAAGACACAGTTGTTTGATATGTTTCCCCATACCGAGCATTACGAAGTTTTAACGTTATTGAGGTTAAGTTACGATTAAATAACGAAAGAATATGTGGGGAATGGGGGTTCTAGAAGAACCGCCCATCCCATTTAGTTATGGCGCTCAAAAGCGAGTGCACGGCGTTCAATCATTCGCATCAGTAAAGTCAGGATTCCGTTAACACATAGATAAATCACCCCTGCGGCGATAAAAACCATCACATCATAATTACGGCCGAATAGCAGCTGACTGTATCCCATGACTTCCAGCAAAGTAATCGTACTTGCGAGAGAGGTACTTTTGAAAATCAATACAACTTCGTTGGAATAGGAAGATAACGCCCGTTTAAAAGCATAGGGCAGCAATATCCGCATAGATTGTGCTTTAGACATGCCCAACGCTTGACAGGATTGCCACTGACCAGCAGGAATTGCCTTTACCGCGCCGTGGAATAGCAGAGTAGAATATGCCGCACTGTTAAGCGCCAGTGCTACCATTGCACACAGCCAGGGCTCAGACAGTAATTGCCAAAGCCACGGGTACGCTTTTATGGATGGAAATTGCCCCGGTCCGTAGTAAATCAGGAAGAACTGCACTAGCAAAGGCGTACCGGTGAACAGAGTAATATAGGTTTTTACCAGTTGTGTCAGTACCGGCAATTTCATGGTCAGAACCATAGTGAACAGGGCGGACATCATGAAAGCAACAAAAAGCGCTGTGACGGTCAGGCTCAGACTGGTTGTCAACCCCGGTAAAATTTGTTGAATATACTCAAGCATCAGGGAACACTCCGATCAAAGCGAGTGGTACGCATCTCAATTTTCTTCAAAATAAACTGACTGATCAGAGTAATAGCCAGATAGATAAGCGCCACGATCATATACCAGGTAAAAGGTTCTTGAGTGCGTGTGGCAATACTTTTGGTTTGCTGCATCAGCTCATTCACACTAATAAGCGATACCAATGCGGTATCTTTCAACAAAACTAACCATTGGTTGCCGAGCCCCGGTAGAGCATGTCGCCACATTTGGGGCATGATCAGGCGGAAAAATATTTCAGTGCGACCAAGACCTAATGCTTGACCGGCTTCCCATTGGCCGACAGGAATGGCTTTTATCGCACCACGGAGTGTCTGGGATGCATAGGCAGAGTAGAGCAGGGAAAGTGCAATGACGCCACAAAGAAATGGACTGACATAAAAGTTTTGAATCTCTATCTGAACTCTGGGATGCCAGAAGATAAGATAAACATCAAAGCCATCAGCCAGTATCAGGAGAAGTTGTGACGCGCCGGAGTAGACGAACAGCACGACCAAAATTTCCGGCAATCCTCTGAACAGAGTGACCCAACAGGTGCCAAGTATGGCAAAGGGTTTCCAACGGGCTGATTCCCAGGCGGCAAATAGCATGGCTAAAATCAGACCAAGCACTAATGCAGACACGGCAAGGCCGACGGTGATGCCGGCGGCGCTTGTTAGAGATTGGAATTCATTCATGGAGATTCAGCGACTTATTTAAACCATTTTTTATAGATGATGTCATAAGTACCATCTCGTTTGATGTCGGCAAGTGCTTTATTAAATTTATCTTGTAGCGCTTTGTTACCCTTACGAACGGCAATCCCTAAACCGATGCCAAAGTAATTTTTGTCGGTGACTTTGTTACCGATGGTATTTAAATTTTCATTCTTTTTCAGCCACTCGTTAACAACGGCAGTGTCACCGAAAACGGCGTCCAGACGGCCATTTTTCAGATCCAGAATCGCATTTTGATAGCTGTCATAAGGAACGGTTTTAATCTCTTTTCGTTGTTCCATCAGATACTTCTGGTGAGTTGTACCATTCTGGATACCTACAAGTTTGCCTTTCAGCTCTGCTACGCTGGAGACTTTACCTTTAACGGAAATAAAAACCGCTGAGTTGTCGTAATAAGTGTTAGTAAAATCAACCTGCTTTTGGCGCTCAGGAGTGATATCAATACCGGCGGCTAAAGCGTCGAAGCGACGGAATTTCAGACTGGGGATCAGGCTATCAAAGGATTGGTTAGTGAAGGTACATGTTGCATTAATTTTCTCACAGAGAGCATTGGCCAAATCGACATCAAAACCCTGAATTTTATTATTTGCATCGATGAACTCAAATGGAGGATAAGTGGCTTCTGTGGCAAAACGAATGGTCTCTTTTTCCGTGGCGGTTGCAGATAAAGTTACTGTGCCTAAGAGGGCTGCAAAAAGTAGTTTTTTCATCGCTATATCCTATTAATAGTTAGTGTGATAGATAATTAGCAAAGGCTTTGGTTTGTGGTTGGGTAAAATGGCCGATATCACCTTGTTCTACAATGCGGCCGTTTTCCATATATACGACACGGCTCGCGGCCTTGCGGGCGATTTCCACTTCATGGGTAACGATAATCTGTGTAATGCCCGTTGCAGATAATTCATGGATGATATTGACAACCTGTGCTGTAATTTCTGGGTCCAATGCTGCCGTTGGTTCATCAAATAATAAAACCTGAGGTTCCATCATTAATGCGCGTGCGATAGCAACCCGTTGCTGTTGTCCTCCAGATAAATGTTGTGGGAAGCGGCCAGCAAAATCATCTAAGCGCAAACGGGAAAGAAGCTTATTCGCTTTTTCCTGTGCCTGTTGCCTGGATAAATTCAACACGCGACAGGGTGCTTCGATCAGGTTATCCATAACGGTAAGATGGGGCCACAAGTGATATTGCTGAAAAACCATACCTACATTCTGGCGTAGAGAACGAATCTCCTTTGTTCCTGGTGTTTGTTCGAAATCGAATTGATGATTAGCTATATGTAACTGGCCGGATCGTGGTATTTCCAGCAGGTTTAATACTCGCAACAGCGTACTTTTACCGGCACCGCTTGGCCCTAGCAAAACCATTGTTTCCCCTAGAGAACACTCAAGATTAATATCAAACAGTGCTTGATGGACACCGTAATAGCAATCAATGCTTTTTAATTGAATACTCATGCTTTTATTCTGAATAGTCAGTGATTTATTTCGATGCTAAACCCGTTAGCATAATTATGCAACATCTTATGCACAGAATATTATTAATTGATATTTCAATTACATGCCTGATTAACGTGCTCTATTCTCTCCTTGTGTGATTTATCAACAAAAGCTTATTTATTCTGTTGCCATACTGTGGGAGGATGAATCGACCACAGTGAGTAAGCATATAGGGCAAGCAGCGGCAGCGGACGACTTATGACAAATGAAGCGTCCGAACCGTTATTGATGACATCAAGTATTAATTGTGGCTCAAATTCTGGTTAAGTAAAGAATGCCATCAGTAAGGGCGCTAACAAACTCAGTATAAAACCGTGAACTATTGCTGCTGGAACAATACTGACTCCACCACACCGTTGTAATACTGGCAAGACAAAATCCATCGAGGTTGCACCGCTTAATCCTAGAGCGCTTGAACGATATCGATTGATTAGAACTGGAATTAACATAATTGCCGCCAGTTCGCGCACCAGATCATTAAAGAATGCGGCACTGCCGATTACTGGCCCGTAAGCGTCGGAAAGTAAGATGCCAGAAAGGGAATACCAGCCGTAACCAGAAGCTAATGCTAAACCTGTTTTCACTGGAAGTCCGAGAATAAGTGCTGCAATTGTACCGCCGATAAGCGCGCTGACAGCAATGATAATCGCAATAATGGCACCACGGCGGTTTAGTAATATCTGTTTCAGGCTCATACCGCTGTTGCGTAATTGAATACCGACGAATAGCAGTAAAACGATTAAGGCGATTTTACTGGCAGGATTGGAGAAGCGTAGCCATGACCAGCCAGTGAGCCCAAGCAGGAAACCTAAAATCAGCACACCACATAATTTCAGTGATTCGAAGATCATATGTAAACGGGAAGGCGGTTTTTCCTGTTTATGTGGACTAACAATCCAAGGATCGCGTTTTTCAAGCAGGAATAACGCTAGCATATTAGCTGTAAAAATACATAAAAAAAATGTTATTGCATATTGAAAGATAGAGAAGAGGTTGCGGCCTAAATCGTCCAACAAAGCCAAGCTGATCCCCATTAAAAACAGGATGATATAAACCATCGCGTTAAGAAGGCGATGAATAGCATTTAACAATGCCTTATTATTCAAATGGATAAGATAGCCTAGCGTTAACGGCAAAAGAATGATCAGCAGCCCAGAGTACATAATTAACATCCTGTAAAACAGTTAATGTCTTTTTATCCAAATCTAGTATAAAAATCGGTTGTAAAGACTTTCAAAAATGGTTGTAAAAACCATGAAAATAAAAGATATCAATTTTTTTACATTAAGAGAATAGTCAGGATAGAGAGAAGTATGCTGTTGCTCAAAGAATTTTTTATTCTTAAGGTGGAGTGTTATTAAAAACGTTTAATGTGTATAAAACGTAAAAGGAACAGTATCTATCTAGAATGAGTGAAAGTCCTTAGTCTTCGTGGTATTGCAAGAAATAAGTTTTTACCATTTCTTTGAATTCAATGCTTAATATGGTGATATTTAAATGAATTTTATTCGTTCGAAACGTCGATGGGTTGTGTTGTTAGCTATTGTGGCAGTTATCACATTGGTTCTGGGGTATTTTCTACATGGGACGGAAGCGATTAAATATCAAACAGTTCCTGCCATTAAAGGTGATTTGGAAAAGAATGTATTGGCAACAGGGAAACTGGATGCAGTCAGAAAAGTAGATGTTGGCGCACAGGTAAGTGGTCAGTTGCAGAATTTGTATGTTGAGGTGGGTGATAAGGTGACAAAAGGCCAGTTATTGGCATTGATTGATCCTAAGCCAGCGCAAAACCAGGTTAAAGAAGTTGAAGCCACGATCAGAGAGTTGAATGCTGATCTGATAGAAGCCAGGGCACAATTGAAATTGGCGCGGCTTACATTACAGCGTCAGAACAATCTGGCAAAAGTGCAGGCGGTCTCGCTCCAGGAATTGGATCAGGCTAAAACGGATGTTGAAGTGAAAAGAGCGAAGGTAGAAACTTTATTGGCGCAAATCAGTAAAAATCAGGCCAGCCTTGATACTGCTGAGACGAATTTGCAATATACCCGGATTACCGCACCAATGGATGGTATCGTTGTCAATATCAAAACGCTTCAGGGGCAAACAGTCATTGCGGCACAGGAAGCCCCGACCATTCTGACGCTGGCTGATTTGGGCACGATGTTGGTAAAAGCAGAAGTATCAGAGGCAGATGTTATTTACCTGAAACCGGGTCAGAAAGCTTCTTTTACCGTATTAGGCGCCCCGGATAAAAATTTTCCAGGGGTGTTGAAAGATATTTTGCCGACGCCAGAAAAGATTAATGATGCAATTTTCTTCTATGCCCGTTTCGAGGTGGCTAATCCTCAGCAACTTTTGCGTTTGCAAATGACCGCCCAGGTGAAAATTCAACTCGATTCCCATCGTGATGTGTTAACGATCCCGATCTCGGCTCTGGGTAAACAGATTACGCCAACTCGCTATGAGGTGGATATCCTGAATGGAGATAAAGAAGAGAAACGAGAAGTGACCATTGGCGTACGCAATGATGTGAATGTACAAATTCTGTCTGGTCTGAAAGAGCATGAGCAGGTGATTACTGGTCTTAGTGATGCAGCAGGGGATGAGTAATGAATGCGTTACTTGAGCTGAAAGGTATAGAGCGCAGCTATCCCGCGGGTGAGCAACAGGTAAAAGTACTGGATGATGTCACCTTGTCTATTTACGCCGGTGAGATGGTTGCGATTATCGGTGCGTCAGGCTCGGGTAAATCGACACTGATGAATATTCTTGGGTGTCTTGATCAACCTAGTAATGGTGAATACCGGGTCGCGGGACAGAATGTTGCTGAATTGAGTAATGATGAATTGGCCGCACTGAGACGGGAGCATTTTGGCTTTATTTTTCAGCGTTATCATTTACTGACTCATTTAACTGCTGAACAGAATGTGGAAATTCCCGCTATTTACGCAGGAGCCGCTAAAGCAGCACGTCGCCAGAGAGCAATAGAGTTGCTTGGTCGTTTAGGGCTTGAAGAGCGAATCGACTATCAGCCGGGGCAGCTCTCTGGTGGGCAGCAGCAGAGGGTCAGTATCGCCAGGGCGTTGATGAATGGTGGTCAAGTCATTTTGGCTGATGAACCAACCGGAGCGTTGGATAGCCATTCTGGCGAAGAGGTGATGGCAATCCTCAAACAATTGTGTGAACAGGGGCATACCGTCATTATTGTCACTCATGATCCGAAAATTGCGGCGCAGGCACAGAGGATTATTGAGATCAAAGATGGTCGCATTATGAGTGATTCTGGCACGCAAGTGAGTAGAAAAGTCACTAAGGCCCCGTCATTAACATCAAAAATATCGTCGATACGCCAGACCCTTGGGCGGTTTAATGAAGCCTTATTCATGGCATGGCGGGCGATGGTTGCCAACAAGATGCGAACTTTACTAACCATGTTAGGGATTATCATTGGTATTGCTTCCGTTGTGACTATTTTGGTTATCGGAGATGCGGCTAGGGCATCGGTGTTATCTGATATTAAAGAGATTGCGACCAACACTATTGATATTTATCCGGGAGAAGATTTTGGCCTTGATGATCCGGTCAATATGCAAGCGCTGAAAATAGAGGATGCCGACGCGATTAAAGCGCAGCCCTATATTCTGGCGGTTTCACCAGAAATCGAGGGACAAATGCGCCTTCGTAAAGGGAACATTGATGTAGCTTCGAGGGTGACTGGCGTGGGTGATGAGTTTTTTCAAGTTTATGCTCTGCGCTTTTCCCAAGGGATGGGATTCTCATTGGATATGATACGCCGTCAGGGGCAAGTTGTGGTGATTGATAAAAATACCCAGCGCAAGCTGTTTCCTCACCAGAAAAATGTGATTGGAGATGTGATCCTGGTGGGTAATATGCCGGCCACAATTGTGGGAGTGGTATCTGATAAGAGAGCGACATTTGGCAGTAGCAAATCATTGCATGTCTGGTTGCCTCATAGCACGATGACCAGCCGTCTGGTGAACCGAAATTATCTGGATTCGATTACTGTCAGAATAAAGGATGGTTATAACTCTAAGGATATAGAAAAGAAGATTGTTCAATTGCTCACTTTACGCCACGGGAAAAAGGATATTTTCACCTATAACGTGGACATGATGGTAAAAACGGCGGAAAAAACAGCCCATACTTTACAACTATTTTTGACGATGGTGGCGGTAATTTCGCTGATAGTTGGCGGTATTGGCGTGATGAATATTATGTTAGTTTCGGTGACTGAACGTACAAGAGAGATCGGTATCCGTATGGCAGTAGGCGCCAGAACCAGTGATGTGATGCAGCAGTTTCTGATAGAAGCTATTTTGGTTTGTCTGGTTGGCGGTGTTTTGGGCATTGCACTCTCTTATACGATTGCATTGATTGCACAACTGGCGCTGCCTGGTTGGCATTTTGTCTTCCAGCCGATAGCCTTACTCAGTGCTTTCGCCTGTTCTACCGCAATTGGCGTGATATTTGGGTTTCTACCTGCCCGTAATGCTGCTCGACTTGATCCGATAGAAGCGTTGGCAAGAGAATAAGTGGAAATGAAATACGTTACGCCGCAGGCAATGACCAGCGGCGTGTGAATAATACCTGGTTATGACCCACAGGCCAGGCTATTTAGCCTTTGGGTTCGTTTTTAAGGGGAACAATAATACTGGCATGATTTCCCTTTGGGCCTTGGTGAACGCTGAAATTCACCTTCTGGCCCGCTTTCAGCGTCCGGTAACCGTCCATCTGAATGGTTGAGTAATGAGCGAATATATCTTCTCCGCCGCTTGCCGGGCAAATAAACCCAAAGCCCTTCGCATTATTGAACCACTTAACAGTACCTGTCTCCATACTTCTACATCCCTCGTTTAATAATTTCGGTTGAGATGAGCCATTAATATAACAGTCGTAAACAATCACATGTAAACAGCGACATTATCTATGTTTGTTCACAAAACATACTGTAGTAAAAATCAAATTCTCGTCAAGCACAGAACAAATGTCTGGTTGTTTTGAATGACTAAAGTTTGATATAGATAACGATATGAGTTTCGTTCATTCACTTTTATGCCGAGTTTTCATAGGGGAATAGTCTGTGGTAAAAGGAGTTGCCCAGAGAATGATAAGATAAATGGCAACATAATTTATTTGCTGGTAGTAGCTGGTATTAGAGGTTAATCCTGTTGGGAAAATAATGAGCGAGTATCATAATAGTTTGAAAAGTAAGGAATCTGTTAAGGATGAACGACAGCAAAAATTGCAGCCGCCGTCAATGTATCAGGTCATTCTTAACAATGATGATTACACTCCGATGGAGTTTGTAGTTGACGTATTACGAAAGTTCTTTTCTTATGATATTGAACGGGCAACGCAGTTAATGTTGGATGTCCACTATCAAGGGAAGGCTGTTTGTGGAGTTTATACTGCTGAGGTGGCAGAAACTAAAGCGGCTCAGGTAAATATGTATGCCAGGGAGCACGGGCATCCATTACTTTGTACGCTGGAAAAAATCTGACCAGGTATACTGATTTTAGGGGGAGGTGCCTATGCTCAACCAAGAGCTTGAACTTAGTCTTAATATTGCCTTTGCTAAAGCACGGGATAACAGACACGAGTTTATGACTGTGGAGCACCTATTGCTGGCGTTGTTAAGCAATTCATCAGCGCGTGAAGCATTGGAAGCCTGCAAGGTCAATCTGGCTCAATTGCGTAAGGAGCTGGAGAATTTTATTTCACAAACGACACCGTTGTTACCTGAAAATGATGAGCGGGAGACTCAGCCGACGTTGAGTTTTCAACGTGTTCTTCAACGCGCGGTATTTCATGTTCAATCCTCTGGGCGTTCAGAAGTTTCCGGTGCTAATGTGCTGGTGGCTATCTTTAGCGAACAGGAGTCTCAGGCTGCTTATTTGCTGCGTAAACATGATGTTAGTCGTCTGGATGTGGTTAATTTCATTTCTCACGGAACGCAAAAAGAGGACACTGAATCGGATCATCAGGAGACAGGCTCGCAATCTGCGGAAGAACACTCTACAGGTGAGGATCGGTTGGAAAATTTCACAACTAATCTGAATCAACTCGCTCAAAGAGGGCAGATTGATCCATTGATTGGCCGCCAGGATGAGTTGGAAAGAACAATCCAGGTGTTGTGTCGTCGTCGGAAAAACAACCCATTGTTAGTCGGCGAGTCGGGGGTCGGTAAGACCGCCATTGCAGAAGGGTTGGCATGGCGGATTGTGCAAAAAGATGTACCGGAGGTGATGGCTAATTGTACGATTTATTCGCTGGATATTGGTTCATTACTGGCGGGAACTAAATATCGTGGTGATTTTGAGAAGCGCTTCAAAGCATTGTTAAAAACCCTTGAGCAGGATAAGAAAAGTATTCTATTTATAGATGAAATCCATACCATTATCGGTGCGGGCGCCGCGTCAGGGGGGCAGGTCGATGCGGCTAATCTGATTAAGCCATTGTTATCTAGTGGTCGTATTAGAGTGATTGGTTCTACGACCTATCATGAGTTCAGTAATATTTTTGAAAAAGATCGGGCGTTAGCGCGTCGTTTTCAGAAGATTGATATTGTTGAGCCTTCACCCGAAGAGACGGTACAGATTATTAAAGGGTTGCGGCCAAAGTATGAGGCGCACCATGATGTACGTTATACCACGAAAGCGATCCGCGCCGCGGTTGATTTATCAGTGAAATACATTACTGATCGCCATTTACCGGATAAAGCGATCGATGTGATTGATGAAGCCGGGGCGCGTACCCGTCTGGTGCCGATTAGTCGCCGTAAAAAAACGATTAATGTGTCGGATATTGAATTCGTCGTTGCCCGGATTGCCCGTATCCCTGAAAAAACCGTTTCTGCCAGTGATAAAGATGTCTTAAGAACACTGGATGAGCGGCTGAAAATGTTGGTATTTGGTCAGGATACCGCGATTGCGGCATTGACCGAGGCCATTAAGATGAGTCGTGCAGGGTTGGGGCAGGATAATAAACCGGTGGGTTCTTTCCTGCTTGCAGGTCCGACAGGCGTGGGGAAAACGGAAGTCACCGTACAGCTTGCTAAGGTGCTGAATATCAAATTATTGCGTTTTGATATGTCAGAATATATGGAGCGCCATACAGTAAGCCGTTTAATTGGGGCGCCACCGGGATATGTTGGTTTTGATCAAGGAGGATTGCTTACAGATGCGGTGATTAAACATCCTCATTCAGTATTACTGCTTGATGAGATTGAAAAAGCACATCCAGATGTATTTAACCTGTTATTGCAAGTCATGGATAACGGTACTTTGACTGATAACAACGGCCGTAAAGCGGATTTTCGTAACGTCATTTTAGTCATGACAACCAATGCGGGAGTACGTGAAACACAGCGCAAGTCCATTGGATTTAAGCAGCAAGATAACAGTTCTGATGCAATGGAAGAGATTAAGAAAGTGTTTACACCGGAATTCCGTAACCGTCTTGATGGCATCATCTGGTTTAATACGCTTTCTATCGAGGTTATTCAACAGGTAGTTGATAAGTTCATTGTCGCCCTGCAAGCACAATTGGATGAAAAAGGCGTTTCGTTGGAGGTCAGTGCGGATGCTCGTCAATGGTTATGTGACAAAGGCTATGATAAAGCAATGGGTGCTCGACCAATGGCGCGGGTTATTCAGGATAGCTTGAAAAAACCGTTGGCAAATGAACTTCTGTTCGGCTCATTAGTTCACGGTGGCTCAGTAAGTATTGGCCTGGATAAGGTAAGACGCGTACTGACCTACGATTTCAGCAGTGCTTATAAGCAGAAGCCGGAAGATGTAGTGCACTAATAAAGAGTGACACCACAGGTGAATACAACGTTGTTAGATACAAAGTTGCTACCTGTGGTGTAATACCTGATAAACGGTAATGAATCAGCGGCTACGGAAGACGATACGGCCTTTGCTCAGGTCATATGGGGTCAGCTCAACTGTAACCTTGTCGCCTGTCAGGATGCGGATGTAGTTTTTACGCATTTTACCTGAGATGTGAGCAGTGACTACGTGCCCGTTTTCTAACTCAACGCGGAACATAGTGTTTGGTAGCGTGTCTAGCACGGTACCTTGCATTTCAATATTGTCTTCTTTGGCCATCTAATCCTCTAAGTTTAATAACCATCGTTTTTAACGGGCAAGATAATGCCGAAAAACCCTCATTATGTAAAGGAATGTTGTATTTTAACCCGTTATTTTGCAAATGGTGCATGGTGATATTTACGTTATAATCAACATGAATCGGTCAAATGTTGATTATAATTCCAGTACTTGTTGTGACCAGCAACCGAGTCTTAATGACCGATTTCTGAATTGATAAAGATGCTGAATAAATTCTTCCCTGGAGATCTCTTTTGCACCTAGTGACGCAGTGTGATGGTTAAGCACTTGGCAATCCAGTAGTTCACCACCGTGTCGCAGAAAATGGTGATAGAAAGCAATGAACGCACATTTGGATGCATTTTCCATTCTGCTAAACATAGACTCACCACAGAATAGTGTGCCAACGCTAACACCATACAAGCCACCAACAATCCGCTCATTGTGCCAGACTTCTATTGAGTGCGCTTGTCCTGTTTGATGCAATTTCTGATAACCTTGTTGGATATCCCGGCCTATCCATGTTCCTTCCTGCCGTTGAGCGCAGAAATAAACCACCTGTTCAAAGGCATGATTCACCGTAATACGGTATGGATGATTGCGCAAAAACCGGCGTAATGTTCGGCCGATATGCAATTCACCGGGAATGATTACCGCACGTGGATCGGGAGACCACCAAAGTGGCACTTCACTGGGTAAAAACCAAGGGAAAATGCCTTGATGGTAAGCCGCATTTAATCGTTTGGCGGATAAATCCCCTCCTACCGCCAGTAGGCCATTAGGCTCCGTTAATGCTTCTTTCGGGTGAGGGAAATCATATGAATCATCATTCAGTTGAATTATTGGCATCGTGTGTTACTGCTCCGGTTCAAGACGAATCTGATGTTGCCGTTGATGAAATTGATAATAGCGACCTTGCTGGGTCAGTAATTCATCATGTTGCCCTTGTTCAATAATGGTGCCGCCATCCATGACGTAAATACGATCCATATGATCAAGTCCGTACAGACGGTGGGTGACAATAATTAATGACTTATGCTGACAATGCTGACGCAGTAAAGACAGAATTTGCTGTTCAGTGTCCGCATCGAGTCCTTCCGTAGGTTCATCCAGCAACATCAGTGGTGCCGAGTGCAATAACGCTCTGGCAATCCCCAAGCGACGCTGTTCACCACCTGATAACTGACGACCACCTTCGCCCATCCAGCAGTTTAGCCCCTCATCGGTTTCCAGTAGATTGTTTAAACCTACCTGTTTCAGCACAGTTTCCAGTTCATTATCGGCTGCATTTGGTTTTGCCAGTAATAAATTCTGACGCAAAGTATGACTGAACACATGCACTCGTTGTGGAACAACCGATATCATACTGCGCAGAGTTGATTCGTCATAAGCAGTAATGGGATGTTGATTCAGACAGATTGTGCCTGAATCAACATCCCAGGCGCGGGTCAGTAATTGTAGTAAGGTAGATTTACCACAACCGGTTTTGCCTAACAGCGCGATATGTTCTCCCGCTTTCAAGCAGAGAGAAATGTTTTTCAGGACGGCTATTGGCTGATCAGGATAGGTGAAACTGATATTTTTGATATCAATGCTGGCTTGTGCCGAACTTTCCGGCCCTGATGCAGGAAATGTGATTTCCGGTTCTTGTTGCATCAATTGAGAAACATGGGTTGCAGAGGTAATGACTTGCCCTAGATGTTGGAATGCAACTGTGACAGGCCCCAGGCTTTCAAACGCGGCAAGAGAACAGAAGACAAACAGTGCAATTAATGCTCCCGGCTGGCTGTTGCCTCCCACGCCGTTAGCTGCCAGCCATAAGATCAATGTGACAGTCATACCGGTGGCGAAAATCATGATTGCCTGTGACAAACCGGTCAGATTGGCTTGCTGTTGTTGACGTCTTAACCAATGTGACTCAATATCGGCCATTGACTTGCGAAAACGGCCAACCGCACCGAATACCATCAATTCAGCTTGCCCTTGCAACGCCGCTGTAAGTTGGGTGCGGTATTGACCACGCAGAATAGTCAGATCGCGGCCGACGGATTTACCTGCGTTATAAAATACCAATGGCAGTAGGATCAACAGCGTCAGCATAATACCGCCAAGAGTATAGGCTAATGTGAGATCCAAAAAACCAAGACCGAAAGTGATAACTATAATAACGATAAAAGCTGATAATATCGGCGAAATCACCCGTAAATAGAGGTGATCCAATGTTTCAACGTCAGCGACTAGCCGGTTTAATAATTCGCCCTGACGAAAACGAGCCATTCCTCCCGGTGAGAGTGGCAAAATTTTCTGAAAGGCAAAAACCCGTAAATGTGCCAATACCCGGAAAGTGGCGTCATGGCTAACCAACCGTTCAGCATAGCGTCCGGCAGTTCGAAGAATGGCAGAGCCACGGACACCCGCGGCCGGTAGCATATAGTTGAAGGTATAACCGGCAAAACCTGCTAGTGCTGCGCCAGCAAGGAACCAGCCAGAGAGGGTCAGTAAACTTATACTGGCGAGTAGCGTAACAACGGCCAGAACCATGCCTAAACTGATAAGAAACCAATGACGACGATAGAGCGCCAGAAAAGGAAGCAATACCCGCATAACTACAGCTCCTCACTTCGATGGGATAACAGGCGGGTGAATACCCCTTGAGATTGGCTTAGCGTCTGGTAATCTCCCTGTTCAATAATCCCCCCCTTTTGCATGACCCAAATCTGATCATATTCCAGCGTTTCTTCCAATTGATGGGTAACTAGCAGGGTCGTCTGATGATGAGATGCCTGATTGAGTGTTGCCATCACCTGTTGTTCGCTATGCGCATCCAGGCTGGCACTAGGCTCATCCAGTAATAATAACCGGCAAGGTTTCAATAGGGCACGGGCAACCGCGATACGTTGGGCCTGACCAACGGATAATCGTGCTGCATTATCACCGATAATGGTATTCAGCCCATCGGGTAAATCGTGAATAAATTCGGTGACGTATGCTTGCTCCATAACCTGATGGATTTGTTGTTGATTGGCATTAGGTTGGTTCAGACGAATATTATCAAGCAAAGTCTGTTCAGGCAGATGTGGATTTTGTCCAACCCAACTCAGTTGGTTACGCCATCTCTGTAGATCCAACTCACGCAGCTCAGCGCCATTAATTTGTATTGAGCCACGATAGGGCAGGAACCCTAACAGTAAATTCAACAGGGAGCTTTTACCTGCTCCGCTTGGACCAACTAATGCCACCCGCTGATTTTTCTCTATAGTAAAATTCAACGGGCCAGCAAGCCGGTTGCCATCGTGGGCCAGAATTTCCAGATTATTAGCAATGATGGTTAACGAATCTTGGGTATTTAGCGTTTTATCACCACCGGTAGGTGCATGTTCGCTATCACTGCTCAGTAAAGTCACTAATGCTTCTGCGGCACCGACCGCCTGTGCTTTGGCGTGATAGTAAGTGCCCAGATCGCGCAATGGCTGGAAAAATTCCGGTGCGAGGGTTAACACCAGAAAACCGGCAAACAGGGTAACGCCCATCCCGTAACTGCCAAAATTAAGCTCCCCTAGATAGGAGAAACCGAAATAGACAGCCACAATAGCAATAGAAATGGCAGCAAAGAATTCCAGCACTGCGGAAGAAAGGAACGCTAATCTCAGCACTTCCATTGTCCTGCGACGGAAATTTTCGGTGGATTCGCTGATTTGTTGTGCTTCTGCATTGCCACGATAAAACAGGCGCAGCGTTTCCAGCCCGCGTAGTCGATCCAGGAAATTACCGCTTAACCGTCCTAGCGCGACAAAATTACGCCGATTAGCGTCTGCGGCGCCTAAACCAACCAGTGCCATAAACAGGGGAATCAGCGGAGCCGTCGCGAATAAAATTAACCCGGCAGCCCAGTTAACAGGGAATAGGGTGATCAGGATAAGAATCGGGATCATGACGGCAAGAGACATCTGCGGCAGATAGCGGGAGTAATAATCCTGCATATCTTCTATTTGCTCAAGAATGATAGTAGCCCAGCTACCGGCTGGTTTGCCTTTAACCCACACCGGGCCAAGTTGTTCAAGCTTATCCAATACCATAGCGCGGATTTTTTGACGCACGACTTTGCCACAGATAAAGCCTATTCGTTCCCGAATAGCGCTGATGATGGCCCGTAGAGCAAAGATGGTTGCTAACAACCAAAATTCATTCGAGATGTGCTCGCGCGGAAGGTTATCCATGATTAAAGCTTGCAGAATTGAGGCAAGTAACCAGGCTTGAGTGATAATCAACAATCCACTGATTAAGCCGAGTAACATGGACAGGCGGAGCCAGCGTTGGGCTGGGGCACTTTGCTGTTTCAGCCAGCGAACCAATTCGTACTGTCTTGTTTTGTCCATAGAAAAAAATTCTAATCTAGCAGGTGAGGGTAATGGCGTACCAAAAGGCTGGACATATCCTATGTGTCAGCATCCTGCCGATATGTTACATGTTAAAAGGCGCTACCGAAATAGCGCCTTGAAAGAAAAAGAATTTATTTAGCGGCTAGCCCATCCAGGAAACGTTCTGCGTCAAGGGCTGCCATACAACCTGTACCGGCGGATGTAATTGCCTGACGGTAGGTATGATCCATAACGTCACCGGCGGCGAATACACCGGGAATTGAAGTCTGAGTGGCGTTACCCTGCAAACCGGATTGAACTTTAATGTAACCATTATCCAGTTCTAATTGGCCTTCAAAGATAGCGGTATTGGGAGTATGGCCGATAGCAATGAATGTGCCGGTAACCGCTAATTCTTCTGTAGCGCCGCTTTTGGTATCGCGTAGGCGAACACCGGTAACGCCCATATCATCACCGAGTACTTCATCCAGAATACGATCGGTGTGCAGGATGATATTGCCATTTTTTACTTTATCCATTAGGCGACCGATTAGGATCTTCTCTGAACGGAAAGTATCACGGCGATGAATTAGGTGAACTTCTGCTGCAATATTTGCCAGATATAAGGCTTCTTCTACGGCGGTGTTACCGCCGCCGACAACGGCGACTTTCTGGTTACGGTAAAAGAAACCATCACAGGTTGCACAAGCTGAAATACCACGTCCTTTGAATGCCTCTTCAGAAGGTAAACCTAAATAACGGGCGGAAGCACCTGTTGCGATAATCAGTGCGTCACAGGTATATTCTTGTTCATCACCATAAAGGCGTAAAGGCCGGTTTTGCAGATCAACTTTTTGAATATGGTCAGAAATGATTTCGGTTTGGAATTTTTCAGCATGTTGATGCATGCGTTCCATTAACCCTGGGCCGGTCAGACCGTCAGGATCGCCAGGCCAGTTTTCGACCTCGGTGGTGGTAGTCAACTGACCGCCTCTTTCAACCCCGGTAATAAGAACCGGATGTAAATTTGCTCGGGCAGCGTAAACCGCGGCAGTATAGCCTGCTGGACCGGAGCCAAGAATAATGAGTTTGTGGTGTTTGACGGCGCTCATGAATACCTCATTTCCATTTATCACCTAATCGAATATCGAGCGATTGTAGGAGAAATAGGAGGGTAAAAAAAGCTAAAAGACTCATGTTACTAACGATTTTACCGATAGATATTAACTAATAATGATTTTAACCTGAGAAAAGTGTTCTTTTAGTGCTGTTTGTATTTCATTTGTTCGTTTTCAATTAATGGTAGACTATCGAAACGATTAACTGAAAATTTGTTCCACAGGTTGTTCTGATTTTTGCTCATTTACTTTGACAATCGGCTGTGCATTTGCGAAAACATCACTGTAAGAGATAATTATCCACCTCGCTAAATTCGTTTCCATAAAAATCGACATGCGGATAATCCTCTTTTGTGTAGCATTAAAAAAATGGCCTGTGAGTTGCTTTACGCTGATAGAGCGAGGCTTTAACTTTAAGACATCTTTTCCAACTCAAACTCAGAGAGATAGGGGAAAATGTTATGGGTGTAGGAAAATAAAGAGAGATCAACAAGATGATAGATAATAAAAAACGTCCGGGAAAAGATCTTGATCGCATAGATCGTAATATCCTAAATGAGCTACAAAAAGATGGGCGAATTTCTAACGTAGAACTGTCCAAACGGGTAGGTTTGTCTCCAACCCCGTGCCTGGAGCGTGTTCGTCGTCTGGAACGTCAAGGGTTTATTACTGGATACACGGCATTGCTGAATCCTCACTATTTGGATGCATCTTTGCTGGTATTTGTTGAAATTACTTTAAACCGTGGTGCTCCAGATGTTTTTGAACAATTCAATGCTGCTGTACAAAAATTGGAAGAGATTCAGGAATGTCACTTGGTTTCCGGTGATTTCGACTATCTGTTAAAAACCCGCGTACCAGACATGTCAGCTTACCGTAAGTTGCTAGGCGAAACTTTGTTGCGTTTGCCAGGTGTTAATGACACCCGCACATATGTTGTAATGGAAGAAGTTAAGCAGAGCAACCGTCTGGTCATTAAGACGCGCTAAAATCTTACCAAAAATGTACAGGTGCAAAACTGGAAAAACTTAGGTACACTCCTGTTTATGCATACAGTTTCAACGCTGAGCTATCTCGGCGTTGTTCCGTTAAATCAATTGTTCCGTTAAATCAACAGGAAACCTGGAGAGCCTTTCTTGAGCCAGGAATATACAGAAGATAAAAATATTAAGTTAAAGAGACTGAGTAGTGGACGCAGGCTGTTAGAAGCTGTGTTGCTTGTTATTGTCATCCTGGCGGCTTATCTGATGGTCGCGCTTGTCAGTTTTAATCCTTCTGATCCCAGTTGGTCTCAGACTGCATGGCATGAACCGGTGCATAATTTGGGTGGCGGAGTTGGCGCATGGCTGGCCGATACGCTGTTTTCTGCATTTGGTATTCTAGCTTATGCCATTCCCCCGGTGATGATATTGGGTTGTTGGACTGCTTTTAGGCAACATGATGACCGGGAGTATGTCGATTTCTTCGCGCTGGCTTTGCGCGTTATTGGCGCATTGGCAATCGTCTTAACTTCATGTGGATTAGCGGCGCTGAATGTTGACGATCTCCATTACTTTGCTTCCGGCGGGATTATTGGCAGTCTGTTTAGCAGCGCAATGTTGCCTTGGTTTAATGA
Organism: Photorhabdus aegyptia; assembly: GCF_000612035.1. Lineage (NCBI taxonomy): Bacteria > Pseudomonadati > Pseudomonadota > Gammaproteobacteria > Enterobacterales > Morganellaceae > Photorhabdus > Photorhabdus aegyptia. Next base: position 40,790 of record NZ_JFGV01000041.1, read on the forward strand.
ATTGGGCGCGACTTTAGTCTTGCTGTGTATTTGGGCGATTGGATTTACGCTATTTACTGGCTGGTCATGGTTGACTATTGCTGAAAAAACAGGGGCAGTGATTCTGGGGGCAATAGGATTTATTACCAACCGCAGCCGTAATGAACAAGAATATACGCCATACGATGAAACGGCTATTGCGCGGGAAGATCTCGCCTATGATAAAACAGAACCTGAATTCACAGCGGCTGATATTGATCATGATGATGTGCTATTTACAGCACCTTCAGCAGCAGAGTTAGCAAAAACTGAACTGGACGAACCAGAATCAGTGAAAACAGAAATCGAACAAGAACAGCCAACGGATATTCCTACCATTAATATGGCTGATATTGATGTTGAACCTAAAATTCTGGTCAATAGATCTGATGATATTGAACAGTCTCAGACATTAGTGGAAGAGAGTGAAAAGAATAATAACGACGAACCTGTTCGTTATACATTTGAAATTCCTGCTGAGTACCATTTTGAACCTATATCTGAATCTAACCGTCAAGCGACGCCAACATTTGAATCTGTCGAAAGTAGCCAAAACAGCAGTAATACTTTCACTTTCATGCCTGAAACAGAGCCAAAAAATACAGAGCAAAAAAATGTTATGGCAGCAACCGCCGCAACGGTTATAACGGGTAACTCTCAGGTTAAACAAGGAATCGGGCCAGAACTACCTCGTCCTAATCCTGTCCGTATTCCAACCCGCCGTGAACTGTATGGAATCAAAGTTCCTTCACAACGTCTTGCAGAACAGCAGCGTGAGTATGAGATCAAACAGCAAGTAGATGGATCGGAGGATGATATTGATGTTGATGAACAGCAAGAAGTGTTGCTGCGTCAGCAATTTCTTGAGCAACAGCGCGAGCGTTATCGTATTACGACGGATACAGAAAAACAGGTCTCAATTCAGCCTCAAATAAGACAGAATTTATTTGAGCCGGAAAATCGGCCTTCGGTGGAAGAACAGGCTCAAACAGCGACAGAGATTGTTAAACAGACAGTTGAGCAGTCGCAACATAAGCGTTATCAAGAGCAAAGTCGCCAAGAGAAAAAAGAGCTCTCGGCTCTGGAGAGTTTATCGATTTTAAATAACTTCTCGCCGGTTGAAGATTTAGTTGAAAAGGAGCCAACAGAGCCGCTGTTTATGCCTTCTGTTCAATCCGCGCCGAAAAATCAATCAGAATGGCTCACAGAAATTGCTTTTGCGTCAGCGCCTGTACACAATACTGCGCAGCAACCGCAGCAACCGCAGCAACCGCAGCAACCGCAGCAAAATAGCTTATTTCATCCATTTTTGGTTCGTAACGATCAACCGTTGCCAAAACCAACGACACCAATGCCTTCGCTCGAACTGTTAACCAGTCCTTTAGCAGAAGAAGAACCCGTTGATATGTTTGCCCTTGAGCAAACGTCCCGTTTGATTGAAGCGCGTCTGAGTGATTATCGAGTTAAAGCTGATGTCGTCGGTTTCTCACCCGGTCCGGTGATTACCCGGTTTGAACTGGATTTAGCTCCGGGTGTTAAAGCAGCACGTATTTCCAATTTATCAAGAGACTTAGCACGTTCTCTATCTGCGGTCGCTGTGCGTATTGTTGAAGTGATTCCGGGTAAACCTTATGTTGGTTTAGAATTGCCGAATAAAAAACGTCAGACGGTCTATTTGCGTGAAGTATTGGATTGTGAAAAGTTCCGTGATAATCCATCGCCACTAACAATTGTATTGGGTAAAGATATTGGTGGTCAGCCGGTTGTCGCTGATTTAGGTAAAATGCCGCACTTGCTGGTGGCGGGTACAACCGGTTCGGGTAAATCTGTTGGCGTCAACGCCATGATCCTCAGCATTCTCTATAAAGCGAAACCAGAGGATGTGCGCTTTATTATGATTGACCCGAAAATGTTGGAGTTATCGGTTTATGAAGGCATTCCGCATCTGTTAACCGAAGTTGTTACTGATATGAAAGATGCTGCTAATGCACTGCGCTGGTGCGTTAGTGAAATGGAGCGCCGTTATAAACTGATGTCCGCATTAGGGGTACGTAATCTGGCGGGTTATAACGAAAAGGTTAAACAGGCAGAAGAGATGGGACGCCCAATCCCTCACCCATTCTGGAAGCCCGGTGACAGCATGGATATTACTCATCCAGTACTGAAAAAAGAGCCATACATCGTTGTCATGGTCGATGAATTTGCTGACTTAATGATGACTGTCGGTAAAAAAGTTGAAGAGCTGATTGCACGATTAGCGCAGAAAGCGCGTGCTGCCGGTATCCATTTGGTTCTGGCGACCCAACGTCCATCGGTCGATATTATTACCGGTTTGATTAAAGCGAATATTCCGACACGTATTGCTTTTACCGTTTCCAGCAAAATTGATTCCCGCACCATCCTTGATCAAGGCGGCGCTGAATCTCTATTAGGAATGGGGGATATGCTTTATCTGGCGCCAAACTCCTCGATTCCGGTGCGTGTTCATGGCGCCTTTGTTCGGGATCAGGAAGTTCATGAAGTGGTGAATGATTGGAAAGCCCGCGGTCGTCCAGAGTATGTTGACAGCATTCTCAGTGGTGGTGATGATGCTGAGGGTGGCCTGGGCTTTGATAGTGATGAAGAGCTAGACGCCCTGTTTGATCAGGCAGTTCAATTCGTAACGGAAAAACGACGAGTTTCGATTTCTGGCGTCCAGCGTCAATTCCGTATTGGTTATAACCGAGCGGCGCGTATTGTGGAACAGATGGAGGCGCAACAGATTGTCAGTGCTCCAGGTCATAATGGTAATCGTGAAGTATTGGCCCCGCCGCCACATGAGAGCTGATAATGAATATTGAACGTTGAAGACTCTGATAATAAATCACTTAAGTAATAACGTTGAGAAAGAAGTAATAACGCTGAGAAAGGTATCTCTTACATGAAAAAGCTGATATTGATTGGTTGTTTAATGGCTGGCATGAATATCAATGCGGCATGGGCAAATGCCAGTCAGAATTTGCAGGAGCGTTTGGGTAAAGTAAACAGTTTTCATGCCAGCTTTACTCAGACAGTCACCAGTGATGATGGGGCGACAATTCAGGAAGGTGAAGGGCAGTTGTGGGTTAAACGACCAAACCTATTTAACTGGCACATGATATCCCCTGATGAAAGCGTCTTGGTATCGGACGGTAAAACATTGTGGTTCTATAATCCATTTGTTGAGCAGGTAACGGCTAATTGGTTGAAAGATGCCACAGGTAACACGCCGTTTATGTTAATTACTCGTAACGATGCTAAAGATTGGTCTCAATATAAAATTAGCCAGCAAGGAAATGATTTTGAACTGACGCCGAATAATGTCGCTGGCAATCTGAAACGCTTCTCGATTACCGTCACGGCTGACGGCACTATCCAAAAATTTTCTGCCATAGAACAGGATGGACAAAAGAGTGCTTATCAATTAAAAGGGCAGCAAAATACCCATGTGGATGCGGCAAAGTTCAGTTTTACGCTACCGAAAGGCGTTACGTTGGATGATCAGCGCCAGTGAGGTTTAAGTGAACAACCTGTCACTCGATTTTTCACAAAATGAATTCCAGCCATTGGCCGCGCGTATGCGGCCAATGGCATTAGAGCAATATATCGGCCAGCAGCATTTACTGGCAGAAGGAAAACCACTTCCAAGGGCTATCCGGGCTGGACAACTTCACTCCATGATTTTATGGGGGCCGCCGGGGACAGGCAAAACAACATTAGCTGAAATTATTGGGCATTATGCTCAAGCTGATGTTGAACGGATATCTGCGGTCACTTCCGGCATCAAAGAGATACGTGAATCGATTGAAAAGGCGCGTCAAAACCGGAATGCAGGGCGTAGAACTATCCTGTTTGTTGATGAAGTACATCGTTTTAACAAAAGCCAACAGGATGCTTTTCTGCCACACATTGAAGATGGCACGATCACCTTTATCGGTGCGACAACAGAAAACCCCTCTTTTGAACTGAATTCCGCATTACTTTCACGGGCACGGGTCTATCTGCTTAAATCATTGACAACAGAAGAGATTGAGCAAGTACTTGATCAGGCAATGAATGATAAAGAGCACGGTTATCATGGACAGAATATCATTTTGCCTGAAAATACCCGTCACATGATTGCGGAGCTGGTTTCCGGCGATGCCCGTCGTTCATTGAATTTGCTGGAAATGATGGCGGATATGGCAGAAACCAATGCTCAGGGACAGAGGGTTTTGACACCGGCGCTATTGAAAGAGGTCAGTGGAGAGCGAAGTGCTCGTTTTGATAATAAAGGTGATCGTTATTACGATTTGATTTCAGCACTGCATAAATCCGTTCGTGGTTCTGCACCTGACGCTGCGCTTTACTGGTATGCCCGGATCATTACCGCCGGTGGTGATCCGTTATATGTTGCCCGCCGTTTATTGGCTATTGCTTCCGAAGATGTTGGTAATGCCGATCCTCGGGGAATGCAGGTAGCCATTGCTGCGTGGGATTGTTTTACGCGCGTTGGGCCGGCAGAAGGTGAAAGAGCGATTGCCCAAGCTATTGTTTATCTTGCTTGCGCACCGAAAAGTAACGCGGTTTATACCGCGTTTAAGGCAGCGATGGCTGATGCGCAGGAGAAACCTGACTATGATGTTCCTGCACATTTGCGCAATGCACCGACAACATTGATGAAAGGGATGGGGCTTGGCGAAGAATATCGTTATGCTCATGATGAACCTAATGCTTACGCGGGGGGTGAAGTTTATTTTCCACCTGAGATGCGGGAAACCCGCTATTATCATCCGGCTAACCGAGGGTTAGAAAGTAAAATAGGCGATAAACTCGCCTGGCTTGCTGAACAGGATCAAAATAGCCCGATAAAACGCTATCGCTAACGTTATTGTTGCGGTAAGGTTGACGGGTAAAAATACCTTATGGCCCATCAACTTGTGTGGGCTTATTCATATCATCTATACCCTATGGATTTCAAGATGCATCGCGACGGCAAGGGAGCGAATCCCCGGGAGCATAGA
>NZ_JFGV01000040.1:0-48943 GCF_000612035.1 Photorhabdus aegyptia
TAAGCGAGTCATTACATGCGGCTCTTTTAAATAGCGCCGGTCTGTTCCGCGGTAAAAAAATGACAGCGTAAAATAGCCATCATCTAATACGTGGCATTAGAGAGAACAATAGACCGCTTCCAGCTAAGTAGGATGGAGTGGAGACAAATAACAGAGAATTTCGCTCTCTAAATATATGACCACAAGAGCACGATATTTATCAGATGAATATGAAAAGAATGTGATTAATGTCACACAAAATGGCTAATTAATCGCCATCAATATATGGAATGAATAAAAATAGCCGTAAATTCTCACCTGATGCAAAGGCAATATAAAACCCCAAAAGCGTCAAGATATTAATCCGAAACATTTGGCTGGCGATAAATAAGCCCTAATAGTGGTAATACACACATTTTTTTCATTTCAGGCCGTTGTTGCAACCAGACGTGAGAATCCTTCCCCAACGTCATCACAAAGCAATTCGATATTTCAACTAATCTGAACGCCCTATTAAAGGAAGCTGTTCAAGCATATCTTTAAGATTCATAGCATCCCAAGGAAGATGTTCTGCAATCCCAAGCCCAACAACTTTAGCCCGAGAGGCTGCCTTTTGGATCAGAGCCACCACATCGGGAATGTTAAGTTTACCTTTAGCGATACCACCGAAATCATGCTCACCGGCCCCCGGACGAGCGAACAATACGGAACGGAAGTTATTTTCATCCAGTACATCCAAATCAATGTGAATGGCCAGACATTCGATTTCTTCTTCTTCAATCCATTTCATCACCGGCTCGCCTCCCGCTCTGACATCATGCGGAGAACAGGTTCTGATTGCGTTGTCAGCAATGAACTTTTTCTCATATTCCAGCGGGCTGTGTATTCCTGCGATCATGACTCTCCGGGAAGGTACTGGGCAAACCACTGTGGTGGTCAGATCGGGATCGCCATTACCCATCAGTGCGCCAAGAACGTAAGCGTGAGCATTCTGAAATTGAGCAGGAGTCATAACATCAGGATGTGAATCAATCCACAGTACCCCTAACTTCTCTCCCCAACGCTCACTCAGCCAGGCAAAAGGGGCGAGATCAACCAGACAGTCACCACCAAACGTGACGATATTATCTGGCTTATGTTCACGAATAATTTTCCAGACGCTACTAAGCTGAGTTTTAAGTACTTCCCTTCCTACGATGCCATTTTCTACAGAGAGGGGACCGGCTGGTTCCTGGATGGGTACATGAATAACAGGGACATCCGTTTCCGGTGCAAGCCAGTTCAGCATTTCCGCACCAAATTTGTATGCTGGGTTATTTCCCCCTTGCCACTGCGGCATAACCAGCCTGATAGTCTTTGAACCGCTAGTCATTACTATACTCCTTTGCATATATGTAAAGTGTATTCAAAATCAGCTAGGCTGACGCCTCATCGACATTCCCCTCCTGCCTTATATCGGCTGGAGTAACTTTTTTGAGGTAAAGATGGTTTGCAGTCTGAACCATCCGTCAATCGCTTCTATCTGATATCTGACCAATGACTACTCTACCGCAAAAAACAGCAAATAAAATAACCTAATGGGATAGGCAGTAAGTTGCTGAATAAGATAGGATCTTGAGTTGCTAAACACTAAATTAACCTTATCAATCTATTAATAATAAGAAGGCATTATGTGGTTCTCCAGATTTAAACAGGCTTTTATCGCGCTTTTACTTCCCTGGTTACTAACGGTGGCAACCCAAATGGCGGGAAGAATTTATCTTCTCTTCACTTATGGCAGTTATCAGCTTTTTACTGACTCTACTCAAGACGTGGAGCGAATGTTCTGGATCGGAGGACTGTTTGATATTCGTATTGCCAGTTTATTGTTTGTACCCTGTCTGCTAATTGCCAGCTTATTTGCCATTAATAAAAATAGTTTCAACATATGGCAACACGCCTATCCGTGGTTGGCAACAACACTCAATACTGTGGTCGGCGCTTTGACGATAAGTAATGTTTACTACTATGCCACTTATGAACGGCCGTTCGATATTTTCATCTTCGGCTTAGTGGAAGATGATACGCAAGCCGTGCTGCACACCCTATGGAACGACTATCCTGTTATTGAAAGTTTGCTCTGTTTAGCGCTGTTCGCAATGACTGTTTTCTGGTCCTGTCTGCTCTGGCAACGCTACCTTATTTCACGCACAGAGCGCAAAACCAGTCTGCCCGTTTCTGCTATCGCGACGCTGGTTATTTTGACTGTCTGTTTCGTTGGCATGCGTGGCTCCATAGGTACCTTTCCACTACGTCAGGCCAATACACAAGTTTCAGAAGTTAAAATGCTTAATATGCTGACGCCTAATGGTCCAATGGCGCTGAACTGGGCATTTAATGATCATTACAAAAATAGCGACTTCCCTGAAGCAACAGATGCACAGGGTAGCTGGTTATTAAACCATTTTCTGGGGAAGTCAACCCCCGCAAATCTGTCACCGTTTATAGCTAAAACTGCCGATAATCCCACCGCTCAAAAAAATCCGCCTCACGTAATATTTAATGTCATGGAGAGTATGGGTTATCACCTACAAAGCTTGGATCGCCCAGATCTTGATGTTTTTGGCACCCTGCGCCAGCACTGGCAAAACGACTGGCGTTTTGAACGCTTCGTTTCCGAAGGAGATGGCACCATTGACAGTTTGAGCCGTTTCTTGATTCGCAGCCCGAACAGTGCAATCAGTCAATCCACAGCGCAAAATCTCGACTTCACCAGTAATATGTTTAAACCCTATCTGGCGAATGGTTACAAAATTATCTTCGTCACATCCGGTAACGGCGCATGGCGTAATTTGAATCAGTTCCTGCCAAACCTGGGAGTCAGTGAATTTATCGATCAAAATGGGCTGAAAAATCGCTATCCAGAAGCCAAATTCGATACCTGGGGCGTGCCTGATGAGTTTATGTTCCGTTATATTGAAGAGCGTTTAGCTCAGGCAGAAAAGAACGGGGAGCATGTTCTGATTATGTCGTTATCTACTACCCATCACCCACCGTATAAATCGCCGCCGAGCTATCAGAAAACCGACATCAAACTGAGTGATACCGAGAAACAACGTTTAAGTCATTTGGCTAGCGGTAATGAGTTACAAGAGGTTTTTCATACCCTGCGTTACGCCAATGATCAATTAGGACAATTTATTAGTTGGGTAAAATCTCAATCATTGGCTTCCCATACCATTATTGCGGCAACTGGGGACCATAATATTCGAGGCATCAGTTATCCAGATGCTCATGAACTGGCAATCGGCCACGGCGTGCCGTTTTATCTCTATGTGCCGCCCGCTTATCGCCAAAACGCAATTTTTGACGCGACCAGAGTCGGCAGTCATAAAGACATTTGGCCAACCCTCTATAATTTGAGCTTGTCACATACAGCTTACTACCGTACTGGCTGTAATTTGCTGGCTAAGCATCTAGATCCTATCTGGTGTCAAGGATATAACCCAGAAGTCACTATTACACCACAAGGGGCCTATATCATGATTGGCAAAGGCGAATTTCGACCGTGGGCAAATCAAACAGGATTATTACTCGGTGACCCCCAGCCAATGACAGCCGACCAAACCAAACAGTTCCAACGTTGGCAGGTATTTACCGATCTCCTGTCATGGCAATTAAATCGTCAAGTTCACCACCAGCAATAATTGACACTTCCATGAATCCCTTTAATTTCAGCCAGTTAAAGGGATTCATTCTAGTGAATATTGTGATTAGCCTTTTACTCCCCCGGCGGTCAAACCACTGACCAACCAGCGCTGAGCAACCAGGAAAACGATGGTAATCGGGAGTGCTGAGAGCACAGCAGCGGCGGCAAAATCTCCCCAAAGATAGTTCTGTGGGTTAAGGTACTGCTGCATGCCCACCGCCAAAGTGTAATTGTTCACATCTCGCAGAAGCAGTGAGGCAACAGGCACTTCCGTAATCACACCAATGAAGGAAAGAATGAATACTACTGCCAGAATCGGTACCGAAAGCGGTAGCAGCACCATACGGAAAGCTTGCCACGGCGTCGCGCCATCAAGCGCGGCAGCCTCTTCCAAGGAGCCATCAATGGTTTCGAAATAACCTTTAATCGTCCAGACATGCAACGCAATTCCCCCCAGGTAGGCAAAAATCACGCCACCGTGGGTATTAAGGCCGATAAACGGTACATATTCCCCTAGTCGATCAAACAGGGCATATAGCGCCACCAAGGAAAGCACCGCCGGGAACATCTGAAAAATTAGCATGCCTTTCAGTAAGGTACTTTTACCGCGAAAACGCATACGGGCAAAAGCATAAGCACAGGTCGTTGATAAGGTAACGATACCTACAGCGGTAATAAAGGCCACCTTAACAGAGTTCCAGAGCCATAGCATAACTGGGAAAGGCGGCGGTGTAACACGGCCATCCGGTGATACCACACTGTAGCCAAGCGCCAATTTCCAATGTTCCCAGGAGATACTTTCCGGGATCAAACTCCCCGTAGCAAAGTTTCCCGGCCGCAGGGAAATAGTAATAACCATCAATAGAGGGAATAAGATCATGGCAATAAAGGTTAACATCAATAAATGTGTCGCCAACAACCGCCATTTCTGTGATTTGGGTTGAACCATCGCCATTCCATTCCCTCCTTAGTCAAATTTAATACGGGTGGCTTTCAGGTTAATAACCGCCAGTGCGCCAACCAACAAAAAGATCACTGTAGCAATCGCCGCCGCCAAGCCAAAGTCCTGACCACTACTGCCGTCGAAAGCAATACGGTAGGTGTAACTCACCAGTAAATCGGTATAGCCTGCTGGCGTCGTGGTGCCAATGCGATCTGGTCCACCAAGGGTTAACAACTGAATCAGAACAAAGTTGTTAAAGTTAAAGGCAAAACTGGCAATCATCAGCGGCGTCAATGGTTTAATCAATAACGGGAAGGTAATCTTAAAAAAGTTCTGAAACGGCCCTGCGCCATCCATTGCCGATGCTTCATACAGATCATCTGGTATTGCCTTCAACAACCCCATGCAGAGGATCATCATGTAGGGATATCCAAGCCAGGTATTCACCACAATCAACATGGTTCGCGCCATCGTCGGATCGGTAAACCAAGCCGGTTTAAGACCAAATAGACCATTAAGCAACAGATTGATCTCACCAAAACTCTGGTTAAATAATCCCTTGAAAATCAAAATAGAAATAAACGATGGCACGGCATAGGGTAAGATCAACAACACGCGATATATAGCACGACCTTTCAGCGCTTCCCACTGTACAATGCAAGCCAAAACCATGCCAACAGCAACTGTCAGTACCACAGTGAGCAGCGAAAACACAACCGTCCAAACGAAAATAGCGAGGAATGGTTTCTGAATGCCCTCATCCTGTATCACCCGCAGGAAATTTTTCCAGCCGATGGAAACAGTAAATCCTGGCGTCAAAGTCTCATTTCCCCATGTTCCATCAGCATTGACAGATTGATAGAAACCGGTATCGGTATTGGGGCGATAAAGCGTGCCTGTTTGATTATCGGTGAGAGCCTTACCATCTTCCCCAAGAGAATATTTAGCATGTATACCAGAGAATTGACGTAGCGAACTCATTTTCAGTTGGCTGCCATCCGGTAAAACAGCCACCAACTGGTTCAGTGCCTGTCGATTCTGGGTGATAGTGCGCAATGTCGCCGCTTCACCGTGCTGAATGTTATCCTGCTCATATAAATGCAGAGTCGTCTCTTTGGCGGCTGACAAAGAAAATGGCTCTGACACCAGTTGCTTAGGCTGATCCGGTACGCTCAGCGCCAAAACCCACAGCTCCGATTTTGGATAGAGCTTAAAAGTCAATGTTTGCCCTGACTGATACTGACGGCTCATCAGGACAGATTGTGCGCGTTCAAAAGTCAGTTGATTGATACTACTATAGTTGGTGAAGGCGATAGCAATGGTGCAAATAAGCGGAAACAGTACAAACAATCCCATTCCGGCTACACCCGGATAGGTATAGCGCCAGGCATAAGTATTACGGTTGGAAAAAACATAAATCCCCATACCTAGCAATACCAGTGTCACCATTGCAAACAGATACTCTCCCTGTGAGTACATCAATACCACCAGATAACCGGTAAAGAGTACACACAAGCTCACTGCAAACCATTTCAGAGCAGAATGCTGCCACCATGATGTTTTTTCGAGCGTCGCTGACATAATGCTCTTCCTTTTTACTACGACGTAACAACTTTGCGGATAGCTTAATCAATCTTCCTGCAAACAGGCATCCTTACTGGTTGCAGGAAAGAGACGCCCTTTCAAAAGAAGAGCGCCCACAAGTTACTTGGTTATACGGGCTTCTGCATCACTTAGCGCAGCATCAACGGCCTGACGGCCAGTCAACGCATTAACAATAGCGTTGCGCATGGCATACCAAAAACTACTCATTTGTGAGACGTTTGGCATGATTTCGCCTTTTTGAGCATTTTCCATCGTGGCAGCAATACGTGGGTCCTTAGCCAGAATATCGTGATAGGATTTTAATGACACAGCTCCCAACGGCTTATCCTTATTCACCATCTCCAGACCTTCGTTGGTCAGCAAGTAGTTTTCCAAGAACTCCTTCGCTAGCTCTTTATTCGGGCTGGCAGCATTGATGCCTGCCGTCAATACGCCAACAAACGGCTTAGATGGATGGCCTTTAAAAGTCGGCAACAGCGCCACGCCATAATTTATCTTGCTCTTGTCGATGTTAGCCCACGCCCACGGACCATTGATGGTCATCGCCGTTTCACCTTTGTTGAACGCCGCTTCAGCAATGGAATAGTCAGTATCCACGTGCAGATGCTTATTTCTCACCAAATCTATCATGAAACGCAGCCCTGCTTTGGAGCCCGCATTATTCACTCCGACATTCTTCACATCATATGCGCCATTTTCCAACTTGAACGCATATCCTCCATCCGCAGCAATCAACGGCCAAGAGAAATAAGGCTCTTGCAGATTAAACATGATGGCACTTTTGCCTTTGCTCCTCAGTTCCTTATCCAGAGCCGGGATCTCTTCCCAAGTTTTTGGCGGTGTCTTCACCAAGTCTTTATTGTAGATAAGAGAGAGGGCTTCAACTGCGATCGGATAACCGACTAGTTTACCGTCGTAGCGTACAGCATCCCAAGTGAACGGAAACAGTTTGTCCTTAAAGTTTTGATCTGGCGTGATTTCTGTCACCAGACCAGATTGCGCGTAACCGCCAAAGCGATCATGAGCCCAGAAAATAATATCCGGCCCATCGCCGGTTGCTGCAACTTGTGAATACTTCTCTGCAAGCTTGTCTGGATGTTCAACCGTAACATTGACACCCGTATCTTTTTCAAACTTCTCACCAACTTGTGCCAGGCCATTGTAGCCTTTATCACCGTTGATCCAGATAACCAGCTTACCTTCTTCAATTTTTGCAAAAGCGGAAGCAGATAACGCTAGCGTGGCTAAGGCAGAAAGCGCTAAGGTACGAGCGCTCACTTTCAAAGTTGTTTTTATCATCATTCCGTCCTCATAGTTTGAAAGGTTCAGAGTGAACTGTTTTGTTACATTGGCGGAGAGTGCTGAGCTAGTGTGCAATCAACAATGGAAAGACTCATCCTCCCCTACTCTACGCCCTACCCGGAATGGCTGTGATCTCTATTCCAAAAACAGAAGAACCGTGCCGTCGACCACAAAAAGGGGCATCTTTTTTTGCGAGAATTATCACAAATTATCCCTTAGCTCATACCTCACCACCTCAGCAACGCTTATCTCATCCTCCTGACTCCTCCCCCATAAAAAACTTCAGTATGGAGGATTTACTCACCCGCCATCTTAAACACACTCTGGTTTATTGTTTTTCACCGCAAATTGTGGTGATAAGTCCGGGGGAGCACATGTCGAGCGTCACATTACATAATGTATCGAAGGCTTATGGTGAAAATATTATTTCCAAGAACATCAACCTTGAGATACAAGAAGGAGAATTTATCGTTTTTGTCGGCCCATCGGGTTGTGGGAAATCGACAATATTAAGGATGATTGCGGGTCTGGAAGATGTAACTTCCGGTGACTTGCTGATCAACAACATCCGAATGAACGATGTGCCGCCCGCCAAACGCGGCGTTGGAATGGTTTTTCAGTCTTATGCACTGTATCCCCACCTGTCTGTTGCAGACAATATGTCATTCGGCATGAAGCTGGCCGGCGCTAAAAAAAGTGATATTCAGCAACGGGTAAAGCAAATTGCCGAGATGCTTCAACTCGCTCACCTGCTTGATCGCCGCCCTAAAGCCCTATCAGGCGGGCAACGTCAACGTGTTGCTATTGGCCGCACGCTGGTCGCTGAACCCAGTGTTTTTCTGTTAGATGAACCGCTTTCCAACCTGGATGCCGCGCTGCGCGTCCAAATGCGCATTGAAATCTCACGCCTGCATAAACGATTGCAACGTACGATGATTTATGTCACCCACGATCAGGTTGAAGCGATGACGCTGGCCGACAGAATCGTAGTACTGGATGGTGGAGATGTTGCTCAGATTGGCAAACCTCTTGAACTTTACCATTACCCGGTTAACCGCTTTGTCGCCAGCTTTATTGGCTCACCTAAGATGAATTTCCTGCCAGTTAAAGTCTCGGCTACTGCTATTGATCAGGTACAAATTACTCTGCCCAATCGGCAACAAATCTGGCTGCCCGTAGAAAGCAAGGGGGTAAAAGTAGGCAGTAATGTCTCTCTGGGGATACGCCCTGAACACCTCCTGCCAAGTGATATCGCTGATGTCACGTTGGAAGGCGTAGTGCAAGTTGTCGAACAGTTAGGCAATGAAACCCAGGTTCACATTGAAATTCCGGCCATTCATCAGAATCTGGTTTACCGCCAGCCTGATATTGTGCTGGTGGAAGAAGGATCTACCTTCACCATCGGATTACCTCCCCACCGCTGCCATTTATTCCGGGAAGACGGAACGGCATGCCAGCGTCTGCATAAAGAACCCGGTGTTTGAGCCTGAGCTAATCAAAAAACGAAGGAGAACGATGATGAAATCAATGCATGTATTACCTATCTCACTAACCATTATGGCCGGATTACTCTCTATCCCAGCATCAGCCGTAGAATTCCACGGCTACGCCCGCTCTGGTATTGGTTGGACTGGCAGCGGCGGTGAGCAACAGTGTTTCAAAAGCACTGGCGCACAGAGCAAATACCGTTTAGGTAATGAATGTGAAACCTATGCTGAACTTAAGCTAGGTCAAGAGCTATGGAAGGACGGTAATAAGAGTTTCTACTTTGATACCAACGTGGCTTATTCCGTAGCGCAACAAAATGACTGGGAATCCACCGATCCCGCATTCCGTGAGGTCAATGTTCAAGCGAAGAACGTCATCGATTGGTTACCCGGCTCAACACTGTGGGCAGGTAAACGCTTTTACCAGCGCCATGACGTACATATGATCGATTTCTACTATTGGGATATCTCAGGTCCGGGCGCTGGTCTGCAAGATATTGATCTCGGCTTTAGCAAGCTCTCTCTGGCTGTTACCCGTAATACCGAATCTGGCGGTTCTCATGGCTGGATTGCCGGTCAACGCGATCAAATACCCACCTCCAATGATGTCTACGATATACGTCTATCCGGCCTGGAAGTTAACCCCGGCGGTAGTCTGGAGCTTGGTCTTGACTATGGGCGAGCCAACGCGCGGGATCACTACAAACTTGACCGTAATGCTTCCAAAGATGGTTTCATGTTTACCGCCGAGCATACACAGAGCATGTTAGGAGGCTTCAACAAATTTGTCGTACAGTACGCCACCGATTCCATGACCTCCTCCAATAGTGGTCATTCCGAAGGTGCCAGCGTAAACAATGACGGTCATATGCTACGCATCCTGAATCATGGCGCGATTAATCTCGCAGAAAAGTGGGATCTCATGTACGTAGCGATGTATCAGGATACTGACCGTGATAACAACAATGGCAGCACATGGTATACGGTCGGGGTACGTCCAATGTACAAGTGGACGCCGACGATGAGCACTCTGCTGGACATCGGTTATGATAACGTCAAATCCCAACGTACCAACGATACCAATGATCAGTACAAAATCACCCTTGCCCAACAATGGCAGGCCGGTGACAGCATTTGGTCCCGTCCGGCTATTCGCCTGTTCGTCACCTATGCAAAATGGGATGAAAAATGGGGTCACGCGAACAACAACGACGGTTACATTGATGGCATGGCCTACCGTGATACAGCAACGCATAAATTCAGCCGTGGCGACGATGATGAATTTACCTTTGGCGCACAATTCGAAGCTTGGTGGTAATCCGGTTACAACGATTTGATCTCAGATCAATCAAATGATTTGTAATGGTTAACGCCTTTTAGACTGATATGTCTCCTAACCGTGGGGTGGGTATCAGTCTCTTTTTTTCAACCGAACAAGGGTAAGAGATGAAAACTAAACTGCTCTCATGTTGCCTTAGTGCTGTACTTTGTAGCACATTTCCTCTTATAGGGTATGCAACGCCCATTACCGCAACTCAAACACAGGATATTGTTGCCCCTTCCCTCTCGATCACAGCATTGCAAAAACTGAGCTGGCAGCCGATTAATACCAGTGATACTCAGACTATTATTCTCAATGCCGCATCTCAGCATCTTAATGAGGGAGATATTCAGGGGCCGATAGCCGCATTCGCGCTGCCGGCAAACCGAGGCTCTCTGGATATTACCCTGAGCAGCTTAGTACAAGACAAACAAGTTTATGTACCAAATGTTTTAGTCCTGGATCAAGGGTTACGCCCCGCCGCATTTTACCCGAGCAGTTATTTTCCCTATGAACGTCCGGGAGTTATGTCCACCGATCGGCTGGAAGGCACACTAAAGCTAACACCAGCGCTGGGGCAACAACAAATTTATATACTGGTCTACACCACCCGTACCGATTTGCAGAAATCCACTCAAATGGTTGATCCCGCCAAAGCTTACGCTCAAGGCGTCGGTAATGCCGTTCCCGCTATTCCCGATCCCGTTGCCCGCCATACACAAACAGGCACGTTGAAGCTGAAAGTAAAATCAGAACAAAACGCTGGCAACATCACGATTGGTCAAGTTTTCTCAAGTCCAGCACAAGAACCGATCATTGTCGGGCCAACACAAGCCACCGTAACGCCATCTACTCCGCAAAAAGTCAAACCGGTTCTGAGTGATACAGAGCGTTATTTCAGTGATGCAATTAAAAAAGAAATTAGCAATGGCAATATCGATAAGGCACTCAAATTGCTGGATGAAGCGGAACGCCTTGGCGCTTCAACTGCACGAGAAACATTTATCAACAGTATCAAAAACAAAGGGTAAACAAATGCTCTCCGAAGAGGGGGGCATCAGGTTCAACTCCTTTTTACACACATCCCCCGGAAATGGGGTTTTTATGTATACAAATAATTGCTATGATAAATATCTATACACAAAACACCCTTTTAAGGGGTTTTACAGTAGAGATAATGAAATGGATATGCTCACAGCAATTAACAAATTAGATGAGTTCAGCAAAATGGGAAGAGCCGTTTTCCTTTTACAGGATTTGGAAGTCATCTTTGCTGACGAGACTTCTCGAACATTGCAAAAATCTATTGATCGCCTCATCAAAGCCGGACTGTTACTTCGCATTACCAAAGGGGTTTATGTCTATACGCGGGCCAGCATGGGAAGCTATCCTCTGGAGACTATCGCCAAAAATATCCGACGAGGCGAATATAATTACATCAGCCTGGAGTCAGCTTTATCTCAATATGGGTTTATCTCACAAATCCCAATTGACCGCCTGACAATCATGTCTACTGGCAGAGCTGGAGAGTTTAAAACACCGTGGGGAGTCATTGAAATCACCCACACCAGCAGAGAGCCTAGCGAAATTCTGAAGGCAACGTTAGAAAGCCGTGGTCCCCTGCGTATAGCAAAAAAAGAGACTGCTCTGCGTGACCAAAAAAGAGTGGGGAGGAATATGCATTTAGTTCAACTAGAGGAACTCAACTATGTCTAGCCACGTTAACTTTAACGCCATTGTTGATGAAGTCATTGAACAAAACAGACTGGCAAACCTGAGGCCAGTTGTAGAAAAAGAACTGTTGCATTATGACATCCTGTTTTGTCTTTCTAAGGACGGTTTACTCAAGGAGATTACCTTTCAGGGTGGTACATCGCTAAGACTCTGCTACGGCTCTAACCGATTTAGCGAAGATCTGGATTTTGCTGGTGGGCGTGGTTTCTGTTCGGCTGATTTGAGTAGAATCAAAGAGTGTATCGAGAAATACCTAGGTGTACGATATGGGCTTGAGGTCACGGTAAAGGAACCGAATGAACTACGAAATAAACCGGAGTATGCAGAAGTAAAAGTGGATAAATGGCAAATATCCGTCACTACTGCGCCTGAACGTAAAGACCTGCCAAAACAGCGCATAAAAATAGAAATCGCCAATATTCCTGCGTATACAAACACCCCCCGTTCATTGATAAGAAATTATTCGGTGTTACCCGACGGATATGCTGATCTCCTTGTGTCTGTCGAAACCCTGCCTGAAATCATGGCCGATAAGCTGATAGCATTCCCTGCTACTACATCTCAAATTCGATACCGCGATATGTGGGATTTACTATGGTTAAGTCAGCAAAATACAACACCAGACATAGAACTCATTAAAAGAAAAGTATCAGATTATCAGCTTGATAACTTTGAAAAATTGCTTCAAGCCAGAATCGACTCGATTGAAATTATTGTTGCTTCTGGTCACTTTCACAACGAGATGAGACGATTTATACCCGCACCTATATACGACAGAAGTGTAGGACAAGAGGCATTTTCCACCTATTTGACAACGAGCCTAAAGGCGTTGTTAACCACTGTGAAGAAGAGCCTGTATTCTTCAGGAGACAATACCATTCCATTCAAGTTATAACGATTACATGTATTTTATGGCTGCTCTGGCACCCCAGATTAAAATACCGCATTGCTGCCACTGAGCCGTTTGCAATGAATGCGACTTAAGGGTTCCTTCTATATTCCTTTGTTTGTTGAATCAATATCAGCCAGTATTCATAGAGTTGTTTCAAAACCCTGCATGCAATAGCAGTTAATCATTATTTACATCCTCAAGTACTTCAGGCAGCGGAGTGTTACGGAAAAACGATGCCATATTCTGCTGCCAATCCTCCGATTTGACTAGAGATAGATAGCAACACTAATAACTGTCGTACATTAGATCTGATCTAATACGGGTAAAGCTTTAGTGATTCTTAATAGGAAATTATCCTCGTAAAGAAAGGCAATAGAATTTTTTATTGCTTGATGATCTCTTATTTTATATTCGTCAATAATGAGTTGTAATTTTTCAGACAATTCAAGAATACTACCTGATTTATAAAGCTCACCATTTAAATTATTAATAATATCACTCGGACCACATTGACAATCTGAACTTATACAATAGATACCATAAGATATTGCTTCCGCTAATACCATACCAAAGCCTTCATATTTTGATGTTAAAATAAAAGCTGACACTTCTTTTATGTTATCCTTCACAAATTCCCAAGGCTGATCTTGCCAACCGTGCCAAATAATATTGTTATTTATATTGAGTTGTGAAGATAATTCTTTTAAATATCCCTCATCTTCACCAGAACCTACCATATGTAATTCCCAATGACCATGTAATTGTGAAAGAGCTAAAAATAGTTCAGTTAAATTTTTCGATTTATAAGCAAGAATTCTGCCAACATATAAAAATCTAGCTATGTGTTTTGGTTGAGAAATTATAAAGGGATTCATTTTGATAGGATTGAAAATAAGATGAAGCTTCTCTTGTTTTATTCCAAAGGACAACATTTGATCTCTTAAACCAGAACTGATGACAAGGTGCTCGTCGGCACAGCATAAATCTTTAATTTTCTGTGGAATAGGATTCCTAATTGAAGTATGCAGCCAAGAATAGGTTTTTGCCGGGAAATTAATCTTTTCACAGGAAAGTCGAGTAATATTACAAGATGTCGTGTCTAAACTTATTATAATCTCAGGATGAAATCTTTCTAATATCAAAGATAATTCACATGCAATATTCTGGCGAGATTTATCACTGTTTGACATTAAAGAGATATGTTGAGCATTGGATAACCAAGCACGACTTTCAATTCTGTTTATCTCATTTAGAGATATAAATATGAAATTAATTTCAATATTGGCAAGGTCAAGCAAATTTATTAAATTTGAACATACCGTTTCTACCCCGCCATATCCATTCAAGAAAATATCATGGTATATTATAAATATATTTTTCATTATTAACCCCTTATTGAATTAACCAAAAACGTTCTTGTATTTTTGATTTACTAATAGAGCAATAATATTTCTCCAATGAAATTAAAAGATTTGATTCATTCCCAAACAGAGGTTCTAATTGAGACTCATAAAACAGGATGTTTTGCATTTTTTCTTTTAAATCAATATCCACCAATATAGCACGCATATTAAATTTATTATTTCGTAATAAAGCATTTTCCAAACCATCGGGATTAACAATAGGGTATTCACCTAAAACATAGGGAAAGTCTTCATAAAGTAATATTTTTAACTTATGTGAGCCTTTTATATTGTGCACAAGATTATTTATTATAATGTGGTCTACATGTCGACCTATTCCCAAAGGGGCATAGATATAATCAGGTTGATAATTTAACAATATTTTGTCGATAAGATCTTGAGCCATATCGGATGCATAATCTGATTTATGTGCCAAGCCACTATAAATCCCGGCAGAATTATTATACATAGGTTCACCGTATTGATCGATTCTGTAAATGCAATCTAAAATTTTACCATGTATTGGAATCGCTGATAATTTATTGCAAAAAGCAATATCCTCATTAGCTCGCTTTGAATAAAGTTTTATAAATGAATTCATATTATCATTACTCTCAGAGCGTAAGTAATGAGATGTAAGATTTTCGTCATATTCAGTAAAAAATGTTAAAACAACCACCTGTTGATTTTCTGAAACCAATTTATGTATTAAACCACCAGCGCTTAAAGCCGCATCATCTAAATGGGGGGATAGAAATAAATGCATCATTTTAAATCTCCATACAAAG
This sequence comes from Photorhabdus aegyptia, assembly GCF_000612035.1. Classification (NCBI taxonomy): domain Bacteria; kingdom Pseudomonadati; phylum Pseudomonadota; class Gammaproteobacteria; order Enterobacterales; family Morganellaceae; genus Photorhabdus; species Photorhabdus aegyptia. The sequence goes on from NZ_JFGV01000040.1 coordinate 15,143, forward strand.
GCTGTTATATTTTATTTCCATGAGTACGATGTAAATAGCGGCTAAATCAATGCGTATTCCATCTCTGTTTTTTATAAAATCCGAGTTATTAATGTTTGGCTTTTCTTTGGACTGGACTCTTTCATCATCGGCATAAAATTCTTTCATTATATCAAACCAACTAGCATGAATTCTTTCTGCCGCAATTTCTATTATACTGTCACTGTGACCTAATATTATCATTAAATCTGAAAAAATGGCATCGTTTGTAGAAAGTAACATCTCATAATTGAAATTGTCGAATGCAATATTGTCATCGTATAAATAAATATTTTTCATCACTTCCGATATAATACTCAAGTCGCTCTTGATTAGCCTCTTTTCAAACTTCTTCTCTTTTTCTGTGAATGCTTGATAAGGTTTTAAAAAATTAACTTGCAAGTTGTACTCAATTTCAAGTTTTGTGATTGAATCTTGCGTATCAGTTCTATTATCGATTAAATATTTTGCACACCATAAATCATGTATGCAAGAGGCAAGAATATCTAAATTACCGTCCTGTTCCAAGAACGAGCATATCTCAGAAAATAATTTAATTTGTGAACCATTTAGCTGGGTATTTAAAGTTACATGGCCAGGGTTAAATATAAATGAAGCTTGTTTTAATCTTCTTTGAATCTCTTTGGTTAGATATGTTGAATTTGAATTAATTTCATTATTCAACAGATTTTTGTTATTTTCTTTATTCATGATTCATCTCCTTTTCTTTGTTCATTAACCTTATTTCAGTTGATGATATATCTAAACGAAATAGATTTTCTGGAATAGATTCAAATAAAAAACGGTGTTCCTTTCTAATATTCACCAAATCATCAACTGCATGATATTTATTATTAAAAAAACGCCCAGCCACCAGAAATCGACAATCATTACTATTAATTGTCATAAGAGATTTTTTTAACCCCTCTTCACCACCATAATAGACAGGGTTATTAATTTCTTGACATAAATCAGCGCCAATGACGAAAATTGCTCCTTGATAAATATGCGATTTATCAGTAAAAAACGTAGCGTCACTTAAAATTACCTCACCCTTCTCCTTGAATTGCCCTATCCTCTTGAAAACTTCATCGGTTGAAATGGTTAGTTTTACCGCATTTTTAATTGACAGTTCATAATAGGGCTTTCTTTTAGTCATCGTTGTAGAGATTTCTTTTAATTCCTCATGACCTTTATGAAGTGGATTGAAAGAGCCAGATAAAATTAAAGTATCTTTCCAGTCTATGTTTGTATTGCTAAAGTTCCCTTTTCTATCAATATGTATATAATTCAACTTGCCATCAATTAAATCGTTTATATAACGCTCATTATTGTCAGGCATATTCATATATATTCCCACATGTTATTATTGTTAATAAAATATATGTTAATTCCTTATGATTACATATATTTATAAAATTTTATCATTGTATTATTTACTAATGGTGATTAATAACAAATTTTTATTTTCTTGAAATAAATATCAAATTAATTTACTTAGCTATTTGTTAGCAGCGAATCCCTGTGTTTTAACATTAAAGCTATGAACTTTAAATGTTTTATTCACAGTTACATTTATTGCTGAATCACCTAAGTTATCTGAATTATTCTCATTAATTATCACTACTTTCTTCACAACTTCCCTCAGTGATTTCAATCAAGGCAGATTTTATTTTTAAAATATCTTCCGTTGTATGCGACGTATCAAAGCTAACCCGAACAGCGCCATCAGGATAAGTGCCAAATTTTTTATGGGCTAATGGCGCGCATTGCAATCCAGGACGGGTAATAATATTGTATTTTTTCTCAAGTATATAAGAGACTTCTCCGGGATGATAACCTTCTACTGTCAAAAGAATTGTTGGCAATCCTACTTTATGTTTACAGATTAATTTGATCTTCTTTAATTGTGATAACTCATCTATAAGAGTTGTACGCAGAATTTGTAATTGATTTTGAATATTCTCTATGCCAATTTTTTTCAAACGCTTTATAGACGCCAACAATGAAAGTATGCCAATAGTGTTTTGTGTTCCTGATTCATACTTGTATGGTATTCCAGTTGGCTGCGTTGTTAATTTTGATAATACACCTGTCCCACCTTGAATTAATTCATTATGAGAGAATCCATTATCAAGCATAAAGTACCCCCCAATACCTGATACTCCTCCTAAGCTTTTATGCCCGCTAAAAACAAGGTAATCAATATTACCTTTCGATAAATCAATTGCTTGTGAACCAAAAGATTGTGAACCATCAACTAAAACCATCGCACCATATAAATGTGCTAGTTTTCCTATCTCATCTATATTACAAAAGGTACCAATAGTATTGGAGCAACTATGAACCACTAATAACTTAGTTTTCTTATTCTTTAATAAAAGCTCCAAATGCGACATATCAATTTCACCATCTGTCACATCGATCAATTGACTACTTACCCCAATATCTTTCAAGTGGTTTATCGGTCTAAGTACTGAGTTATGTTCTAAATGGGTAGTAATGACATTATCACCTGGCTTAAGTATGCCTTTTAAACATTCGTTGAGCGAGTATGTTGCTCCTGAGTTAAAAATTACTGTCCCATGACCATTTAATTTTGTTTGTTCGATGAATTCGTGTCGGCACTCTTCAACGAGTTCCGTAACCTTTTTAGATTGTTGCGATAAAGATCGCCCTGGAGTTACGCCAAGAGTGTCTAAATACATATTTATTATGTCTTTCACTTCTTGTGACTTTGGCCATGAGGTAGAAGCTACATCTGCATATAACATTATGCAACCTCCATATGGTTACTAATATATAATTTGAATTTTTTAGCCGTCGCATCCATCTCCTTTATTCCTTCATTATCTCGCCAATCAGATCTTTCAGGTACATTTAAACTATTTGCCAATACTGTTCTTATCATTCCTCTCTCAATGAAATCTGATTCACCTATCGTAAAAACATATTTACTACCACTGTCTTCAACGTAAATATAGGGGCCAGCCTCACCGAACATCTTAAGTTCATCCAATGAGTCTATTGTATGCATTTTAAATTGATCCTTTAATTTATTATGAAGATCAATCTCGGTGGGGAAACAACATAAGTGTGCATGATAACAATACTTTTGATTTGGGTCCATGATGATACAACCACCGGCTCGTCCATTTTCATAACAAAGAGGATTGTTTATCTTATAATATTCGCGATAAAAATCATTTATTATATTCTTAAACTGTTTCAGCTCTTTTATTGCCTCTTCATCGTATATCTCTGCAAAGCACCGGTATCCCCCTGAATCAGTCTCACATTTGTTAGTGGCAATGATAATATAGCCCTCAATTATCTGGCCTTTGGGTACGAACGCATAGAAATATTTTCCTCGTAAAAGTATTTTATCTTTTTCAAAGGAAGACTCTGGGTGACAAAAAATACATCCCATTTTAAACTCCTTTATCGTTTGTCTATTCTGCTGATAAATATATTTTCATAACACAAATTGAAATCTTCTTCGGTATGCCAGGCAATCATCATGCTAAATTTATTTATAATGCTATATTTGTTCAGTTTACTTTGCAGTTCAGAATAAATAAGATTTGGTAAGATTATTCTGCATTTCCCCCTAATAGCAAGACAAGAATCAATTATAGCTAAAACTGCATAGGGAGCTGTGTTTGACAAACCTATCACTTCTACCGTGGTATCATCAAAACCTAGTATCGCGACTTCTTCTCCAACAATTAATAACTTAATATCTCTATAGCGAGGACACTGCTTTGCGTAAGCAATCCAATTGTTATTTACTTTCCTGCCGAAAAAATTGATTTTATTAATATTATCTATTTCATTAAAATCATTCAGTTCTACATCTATTTTGGTATCTCCTTCCACCACTATTTCTGTAAAGTCAAAAACGTCCACCCTGCTACATATGTATTTCTTAAAAATCTTTGAATAACATTTAATCTTTCTTTCATCTGAGTAACAAACCGTCGCATCGATATCATTACGGTGTGTCTGTCTGACACTTTCTATTATCAAAGTTCGCGATTTTACACTTTCATTCACACCAAAATCGCTAAGTATATTAACGGATACTCGTCTGTGTTTAAGATTAAACTCACACTTTCTTGTTATAACAATTGACAAGTATATATCGTTTATCTTATATAAACATGCTTTTATCTCACTAGAAAGATTATATTTCCTTTCTTTCAGATTTTTCCAAATAAAATAATCCAAGCTGCCTATATCACGCTTATAAAAATCATTGATTAGAATATAATTATCTTCCGTTACATCTTCATAGACTAGGGTTACTCCATTCTCCATTATTTTGTCCCATCATTTATATTGGCGACAATTGCTTTTCATTTTCAGTTTATATTCATTTCCGAGCATATGAAATCATGAAATATTGTATTTTATGACCTGTATCATAATTTAAAGATACAACAGGATAAAAAACTGCGATTATTTATCCTGAGAAATCAAATTGAAGTCTCCATCAATCATGCAAGAATATGGATAAAAATAGGGTCTTTAAAGAGAATAATCTTTCATAAATTCTATGTGATGGGACTTTAAATGAAATAATCACATTAACAAGCCCCCTGAATTAAATACGATGAGCTATTTCTGCATGCCGAATAATATTCTTTACGATAGCCAAGGTGATTTTGCCAGTACCAAATTCATGGAATACTTAATCATCAGTGTATATTCCAACGTTCATGAACGCTGCTTGAATCACTGCACGATCAGCTATCCTGTGACGATTCCCCACCCGGCTGAATACGAAAATTCCCACTTCATTGGCTGTCGCGCTCATGCCTGACAAAGCTGACACGAACCTCAGTGGGCAGAACGACGAGTTCTGCCGCTTTTACTGAGGCAACGCCATATCAAATATGGACTACGATACGTTTACCATCAGGAAGTTGAACATCAAGGCTCAACTCTCCACCTAACGCTGCAACGTAGCGTTTCAATGTTGAAAGTTTAGGGTTATTACCAGGCTGTTCTATTTTAGCAATAGTCGGTTGCTTGACTCCAAGCGCAGTTGCCAGCTCAGTTTGTGAAACATCGAGAGCCTCGCGGATCTGATAAAGCCCTATCTCCCGTTTCATTTCATCAACTTTTTTAGCAATCCTACGGCGGCTTTCAGGGCTGCGTTTTTCAAGCAATTCATCAAGTGTAGTCATATTTCTCTCTCCAGTTCTGCTAGATACTTCTTAAATTCAGCACCAGCAAGCTTGATCATATCCTTAATATAACTGTTTTTCATTTAGCTTGGTTTTTCCATTTGGCCGGGGCCTGATCATAACCAAATCAAGCTCAATATTTATACATGAGAAAGCTGACACCCTCGCTCAAGACACCAGTTTTTCTTGACTATAGATTTTTATCTATATAGCATTTGACCTATATTGAGTAAGGAGTAGTTATGTGGGCTATCGAAACGACGGACACCTTTGATGCATGGTTCGATGCTTTGGATGACACCGACAGGGCCAATATGCTAGCTTCAATAATAGCACTTCGGGAAAGAGGCCCTATGTTACCTAGGCCATACGCAGATACTGTGAACGGTTCATGCCACAGCAACATGAAAGAATTACGTGTCCAAAGCAAAGGCGACCCGCTCCGAGCATTCTTTGCGTTCGACCCCAAGCGGAGAGGAATTTTGCTTTGCGCCGGTAACAAAACCGGAAACGAGAAACGGTTTTATGAAACGATGATTCCGATTGCTGACCGTGAGTTCACGGCACATCTGGAAAAGCTAAAAAAGGAGTAAACACTATGGCAAGAACTCTTGATCAAATATTAGCAAACGAAAAGCCCGAAGTTGTTGCCAATGCACAAGCTGCGGCAACGGAGATGTTGCTAAACATCCATCTGGCAGAACTTCGTGAGCGAGTACAGAAGACTCAAGGCGAAATAGCTCTGGCTCTTGGCATCAAGCAACCCACGGTTTCTGACATGGAGAAGCTTGGCCGCGACTTGAAACTGTCTTCCCTCAAACGTTACGTTGAGGCAACAGGTAGCAAACTGCGTCTCGATATCGAGTTACCCGACGGTACCCACTACGGATTTTCCGTTTAACCACAAACGCTCCGGTAGCCCTCGCAGATATATTCAAGATCAATGTCCACATCGACTTTTTTACGTGTCAGATAATTGTGAGGAACAAGGTCTGCAAGTGAACGCTTTTAGGAAAGAAAAATTTGAGGAGAGGATTCTTAACGGGGCGGCAAGGTCCATTTGGTAAACTGAACTCGATTAAAACAGAGCGCCAAGTAAAAATTGGCGTGTTATCAACAAATTGAAATGCCCTCCTTTTTGGAGGGCATTTAGTTAGCTAGCGTGTTCTAAGAATTACTTCTTATCGCCACCAAAACCGGCATTCAATAGTTCTGCCAAGTTCGCAGTAGCCTCATCGACACTCACTTGTGGCGCCTCAGCAGGCTCATTCAAATGACGACGACGAATGCGATCCTGATGGTAAGCATAACCGGTACCAGCAGGGATCAGACGACCGACGATGACGTTTTCTTTCAAGCCACGCAGTTCATCACGTTTACCTGCAACCGCAGCCTCAGTCAGTACGCGGGTCGTTTCCTGGAACGATGCCGCAGAGATGAAGGATTCAGTCGCCAGAGACGCTTTGGTGATACCCAACAGGTCACGGCCATAAGTTGCAGGCACTTTACCTTCTTGCTCCAGCTTACGGTTTGCCACTTTAACGCGGGCATATTCAACCTGTTCGCCTTCCAAGAACTCGGAACTACCTGCACTTTCAATGGTTGCTTTACGCAGCATCTGACGAACGATAACCTCAATGTGTTTATCGTTAATCTTAACCCCTTGCAGGCGGTAAACTTCCTGAACTTCGTTGGTGATGTAACGGGTAACCGCATGAACACCACGCAGGCGCAAGATGTCGTGTGGAGACTCTGGACCATCAGAGATGACGTCACCACGTTCAACCACTTCACCTTCGAACACGTTGAGCTGACGCCATTTAGGGATCATCTCTTCGTAAGCATCACCACCATCTAATGGGGAGATAACCAAACGGCGTTTGCCTTTAGTTTCTTTACCAAAGGAGACAATACCGCTGACTTCAGCCAAGATAGCAGGCTCTTTCGGACGACGTGCTTCGAACAAGTCAGCAACACGTGGCAGACCACCGGTAATATCTTTCGTACCGCCGGATTCCTGCGGAATACGCGCTAAGGTGTCACCCGCAGAGATGCTTACGCCATCGTCTAACTGAACAATCGCTTTGCCCGGCAGGAAGTATTGAGCAGGCATATCAGTACCTGGAATCAATACATCGTCACCTTTGGCGTCAACAATTTTCAGTGCCGGACGCAGATCTTTACCACTACCGGTACGCTCTGCACTATCCAGAACAACCAATGAAGACAGACCGGTTAATTCATCAGTCTGACGGGTAATGGTCTGGCCATCTATCATGTCAGCGAAACGGATGATACCAGATACTTCACTGACAACTGGCATGGTGTGCGGGTCCCAGTTAGCAACGGTTTCACCGCCGTTAACAGTTTCGCCATCACCTTTACCCAGTACCGCACCGTAAGGTACTTTATAGCTCTCTTTAGTACGGCCAAATTCGTCGATCAAACACAGTTCGGTGTTACGGGAAGTAATTACCAGTTTACCTGCGGAGTTGGTCACGGATTTAGCGTTAAACAGTTTCAGGCTACCTTTGTTACGCACCTGAATGCTGGATTCCGCTGCCGCACGAGACGCCGCACCACCGATGTGGAACGTACGCATCGTCAACTGTGTACCCGGCTCACCGATGGACTGAGCCGCAATAACACCAACCGCCTCACCTTTATTGATAATGTGTCCGCGAGCAAGGTCACGACCATAGCAGTTAGCACAAACACCGAAGTCAGTTTCGCAACTTACAACTGAACGTACTTTAATGCTGTCAACGGAGCTCTCTTCTAACAGATCACACCATTTTTCATTCAACAAAGTATTACGCGGCACCAGAATGTCAGCAGTACCCGGTTTCAGAACATCTTCCGCCGTCACACGACCCAATACACGCTCACGCAGTGGTTCTTTAACATCACCACCTTCAATAACCGGCGTCATCAGAATACCGTCGTGCGTACCACAGTCATCTTCTGTAACAACCAAGTCTTGCGCCACATCAACCAGACGACGGGTCAAGTAACCAGAGTTCGCCGTTTTCAGTGCGGTATCCGCCAAACCTTTACGAGCACCGTGGGTTGAAATGAAGTACTGGAGTACGTTCAAACCTTCACGGAAGTTCGCGGTAATTGGGGTTTCGATGATGGAGCCGTCTGGCTTAGCCATCAAGCCACGCATACCCGCCAACTGACGGATCTGAGCGGCAGAACCACGCGCACCAGAGTCAGCCATCATAAAGATGCTGTTGAAGGAAACTTGTTGCTCTTCTTCTCCATCACGATTAGTGACTGTTTCAGTAGACAAGTTTTCCATCATCGCCTTAGCAACACGCTCGTTTGCCGCAGCCCAGATATCGATAACTTTGTTATAACGTTCACCGGCTGTAACCAGACCAGACTGGAACTGTTCCTGAATTTCAGCAACTTCTGCTTCGGCTTCTGCAATGATGCCCGCTTTTTTCTCTGGGATAACCATGTCATCGATACCAACAGATGCACCTGAACGCGCAGCGTAGGCAAAGCCGGTATACATGATCTGGTCAGCGAAAATAACCGTTGGTTTCAGGCCCATCACGCGGTAACACGTGTTCAGCATTCTGGAGATAGCTTTTTTACCCAGTGGTTGGTTAACCAGCGAGTAAGGCAGACCTCTTGGTACAATCATCCACAGGATTGCACGACCAATGGTCGTATCAATCAAACTGGTATTAACTGTGATATTGCCTTCGCCATCTTTCACTTCTTCAGTGATACGCACTTTAACGCGGGCATGCAAAGAAGCCAGCCCTGCGCGGTATACGCGTTCAGCTTCTTTCGGCCCAGTCAGCACCATGCCTTCGCCTTTGGCGTTAACACAGTCACGGGTCATGTAATACAGACCCAGAACAACGTCCTGAGATGGAACGATGATTGGCTCACCACTCGCTGGAGACAAGATGTTGTTGGTAGACATCATCAGCGCGCGCGCTTCTAACTGGGCTTCCAGTGTCAGCGGTACGTGAACAGCCATTTGGTCACCGTCGAAGTCGGCGTTATAGGCCGCACACACCAGTGGGTGCAACTGAATCGCTTTACCTTCGATCAGAACCGGTTCGAATGCCTGAATACCCAAACGGTGAAGTGTCGGCGCACGGTTCAGCAGAACTGGGTGTTCACGAATAACTTCATCCAGGATATCCCATACCACCGCCTCTTCACGCTCAACCATCTTTTTAGCGGCTTTAATCGTCGTCGCTAAACCACGCAGTTCCAGCTTGCCGTAGATGAATGGCTTAAACAGCTCCAGCGCCATCTTCTTAGGCAGACCACACTGATGCAGACGCAGGTAAGGACCTACCGTGATTACAGAACGACCAGAATAGTCAACACGTTTACCCAACAAGTTCTGACGGAAACGACCTTGTTTACCCTTGATCATATCAGCCAGGGATTTCAGCGGACGTTTGTTAGAACCGGTAATGGCACGACCGCGACGACCGTTATCCAGCAAGGCATCAACCGCTTCCTGCAACATACGTTTTTCGTTACGCACGATGATATCTGGCGCAGCCAAATCCAACAGGCGTTTCAAGCGGTTGTTACGGTTAATAACACGACGATAGAGATCGTTCAGATCCGAAGTGGCAAAACGGCCGCCATCCAGTGGAACCAATGGACGTAAATCCGGTGGCAGAACTGGCAGAACCGTCAGAACCATCCATTCTGGTTTGTTGCCAGACTGAATAAAGGCTTCCAACAGTTTAATACGTTTGGTCAGCTTCTTACGTTTAGTTTCAGAGTTAGTTTCATTTAACTCTTCACGCAACGTTTCACACTCATTTTCCAGATCGAGATTTTTCAGCAAAGACTGAATAGCTTCCGCGCCCATCTTCGCATCGAATTCATCACCAAACTCTTCCAGTGCATCCAAGTATTGCTCTTCTGTCAGGATCTGACTGCGCTCCAGGCTGGTCATACCGCCTTCTACAACCACATAGGATTCGAAGTACAGTACACGCTCAATATCACGCAGTGGCATATCCAGCAACAAACCGATGCGGGATGGCAATGATTTCAGGAACCAAATGTGCGCCGTTGGAGAAGCCAGTTCAATGTGACCCATACGTTCACGACGAACTTTAGTCTGGGTAACTTCTACACCACACTTCTCACAAATTACACCACGGTGTTTCAAGCGCTTGTATTTACCACACAAGCACTCATAATCTTTTACCGGTCCGAAAATACGGGCGCAGAAAAGGCCGTCACGCTCAGGTTTGAACGTACGGTAGTTAATTGTTTCCGGCTTTTTCACTTCACCGAATGACCACGAACGGATCATATCTGGCGAGGCCAGAGCAATTTTGATCGCATCAAACTCTTCGGTCTTAGTTTGCGCTTTCAGAAACTTCAATAAGTCTTTCACGAAATGGCTCCTGTCGGAGTTAGACCTGTCAGGAGAACAGCCCATGCCGCTCTCCCCTATGACCAGTGCAACCACTGGCTGGTAAACTGCCCGTCATATCCATTCAGGGCAGTACCAGCGGGAATACGATTTATTCGTCTTCCAGCTCGATGTTGATACCCAGAGAACGGATCTCTTTCAACAATACGTTGAAAGATTCCGGCATACCTGGCTCCATCTGGTGGTTGCCATCCACGATGTTTTTATACATCTTGGTACGGCCGTTAACATCGTCGGACTTGACGGTGAGCATTTCCTGCAAGGTGTACGCGGCACCATATGCTTCCAATGCCCACACTTCCATCTCACCGAAGCGTTGACCACCGAACTGCGCCTTACCACCCAGCGGTTGCTGAGTAACCAGGCTGTACGAACCGGTTGAACGGGCGTGCATTTTGTCATCCACCAGGTGGTTCAGCTTCAGCATATACATGTAGCCAACGGTAACCTGACGCTCAAATTGCTCACCGGTACGACCATCAAACAGAGTAATTTGACCAGAAGTTGGCAAGTCACCCAGTTTCAGCAGCTCTTTAATTTCTTTCTCTTTCGCACCATCAAACACAGGTGTCGCAATTGGCATGCCTTTTTTCAGGTTTTCTGCCAAACGCATAACTTCTTCATCAGAGAAAGTGTTCAGATCAACTTTCTGACGGGTTTCATCACCCAGATCATAAGCTTTCTGGATAAATTCACGCAGTTTGGCAACTTCCTGCTGCTGTTTCAGCATCGCATTGATCTTGTCGCCAATGCCTTTCGCAGCCATACCCAGATGCGTTTCCAGGATCTGACCAATGTTCATACGTGATGGTACGCCCAGAGGGTTCAGTACGATATCTACCGGAGTGCCGTTTTCATCGTAAGGCATATCTTCGATCGGGTTGATCTTGGAGATAACACCTTTGTTACCGTGGCGACCCGCCATCTTATCACCCGGCTGAATCTGACGTTTAACCGCTAGATAAACTTTGACGATTTTCAGCACACCCGGTGCCAAATCATCACCTTGAGTGATCTTACGACGTTTAGCATCCAGCTTTTTCTCGAACTCAGCTTTGAGCTCGTCATACTGTTCAGCCAACTGCTCCAACTGATTCTGTTTCTCTTCATCAGCCAGACCCAGCTCTAACCAACGCTCACGAGGCAGTTTATCCAGCTTCTCAGCTTCGATGCCGCCAGCAATCAAAACAGAACGGATACGTGCAAACAGGCCAGCTTCAAAGATTTGCAACTCTTCTGTCAGGTCTTTCTTCGCCTGACGCAGTTGCATCTCTTCGATTTCCAAAGCACGTTTATCTTTCTCTACGCCATCACGGGTAAATACTTGTACGTCGATAACCGTACCGGATACGCCATTTGGTACGCGCAGAGAAGAGTCTTTAACATCAGACGCTTTCTCACCGAAGATAGCACGCAGCAATTTTTCTTCTGGCGTTAGCTGAGTTTCACCTTTAGGTGTCACTTTACCAACCAGAATGTCACCGCCGGTCACTTCCGCACCGATATAAACGATGCCAGACTCATCCAGTTTGGAGAGCGCAGCCTCACCCACGTTAGGGATGTCAGCCGTGATCTCTTCAGGCCCTAATTTGGTATCACGCGATACGCAAGCCAATTCCTGAATATGAATAGTTGTAAAGCGATCTTCCTGGACGACACGCTCAGAAACTAAGATGGAGTCCTCGAAGTTATAACCATTCCACGGCATGAACGCTACGCGCATGTTCTGACCAAGCGCCAGTTCACCCAAGTCAGTGGATGGGCCATCAGCCAGTACGTCGCCGCGTTCCACCGGTTCGCCCAGAGAGACGCACGGCATCTGGTTAATACAGGTGTTCTGGTTAGAACGGGTATATTTAGTCAGGTTATAAATATCAATACCTGCTTCACCCGAATACATCTCATCTTCGTTTACTTTGATAACGATACGAGATGCATCAACGTACTGAACCACACCACCGCGTTTAGCAACAGAAGTTACACCTGAGTCAACCGCTACTGCGCGTTCCATACCTGTACCAACCAGCGGCTTATCAGCACGCAGCGTAGGAACAGCCTGACGTTGCATGTTTGCACCCATCAATGCACGGTTTGCGTCATCGTGTTCCAAGAATGGGATCAAGGAAGCACCAACGGAAACCACCTGCTGGGTAGAAACGTCCATATATTCAACCTGTTCACGGTTAAATAAGCTGGACTCGCCATAACTACGGCAAGTTATCAGATCTTCAACGAAGTGGCCTTCATCATCCAATACGGTGTTGGCCTGTGCGATAACGAAGTTACCTTCTTCAATCGCAGACAGGTAATGAATTTCATCCGTAACAACACCATCACGCACCAGACGATATGGGGTTTCAAGGAAACCATACTCGTTAGTCTGCGCATAAACAGACAATGAGTTAATCAGACCGATGTTCGGACCTTCCGGGGTTTCGATTGGACATACGCGACCATAATGGGTTGGGTGTACGTCACGCACTTCAAAGCCAGCACGCTCACGGGTCAAACCACCTGGACCCAACGCAGAGATACGGCGTTTGTGAGTGATTTCAGAAAGCGGGTTGTTTTGGTCCATGAACTGAGATAGCTGGCTGGAACCAAAGAATTCTTTCACTGCGGCTGAAATCGGCTTAGCGTTGATCATGTCCTGAGGCATCAGTGTATCCAGATCACCCAGAGACAGACGCTCTTTAACCGCACGCTCGACACGTACCAGACCAACACGGAACTGGTTTTCCGCCATCTCACCAACAGAACGGATACGACGGTTGCCTAAGTGGTCAATATCGTCGACTTCGCCTTTACCATTACGGATATCAATGAGTTTCTTCATGACATCAATGATGTCATTTTTACTCAGAATACCAGAGCCTTCGACTTCTTCCCGACTCAATGAACGGTTGAATTTCATACGACCAACCGCAGAAAGATCATAGCGATCTTCTGAGAAGAACAGATTTTCAAACAGATTTTCTGCCGCTTCACGGGTTGGTGGCTCACCAGGACGCATCATGCGATAAATCTCAACCAAAGCGCCCAAACGGTCATTGGTTGGATCAACACGAAGTGTCTCGGAAATATATGCACCGTGATCTAAATCGTTGGTGAACAGTGTTTCGATAGATTTGTGACCAGCCTGGCTCAAACGTGCCAGCAGATCTAAGGAGAGCTCCATGTTAGCAGCACAGATAATTTCACCTGTATTGACATCAATGTAGTCTCTTGCAACAACTTTACCCGCAATGTATTCAACAGGAACCTCAATACGGTTCACTTCGTCTTTTTCTAACTGGCGGATATGACGTGCGGTAATACGGCGGCCTTTTTCAACATAAACCTTGCCGTTTGCTTCAATATCAAAAGAAGCGGTTTCACCGCGCAAACGTTCTGGCACCAGCGTCATTTGCAGTCTGTTGTCACGAATTTCGAAAATCGTTTTACTGAAGAACAGGTTCAAGATCTCTTCAGTGCTGTAATCCATTGCCCGCAGAATAATCGTTGCCGGCAATTTACGGCGGCGGTCAATACGTACAAACAGATTATCTTTTGGATCGAATTCGAAATCTAACCAAGAACCACGGTAAGGAATAATACGCGCGTTATACAGCACCTTACCGGATGAGTGAGTTTTACCCTTATCGCTGTCAAAGAATACACCAGGACTACGATGTAACTGGGAGACAATAACCCGCTCAGTACCATTGATAACAAAGGTACCGTTGTCAGTCATGAGCGGAATTTCACCCATGTAGACTTCTTGCTCTTTGATGTCTTTGACCGTGCCTTCCGGTGCTTCACGTTCATAGATAACCAGACGCAACTTAACGCGTAGAGGCGCAGAATAAGTTACACCACGAATCTGGCACTCTTTAACATCAAACACTGGCTCACCAAGACGGTAGCTAACGTATTGCAGCTCCGAACTGCCGCTGTAGCTCTGAATTGGGAATACAGAACGGAATGCCGCTTCTAAACCATTCTGGCCTTCTGGATCTTGCTCGATAAACTTCTGGAACGAGTCAAGTTGGATAGAAAGGAGATAAGGTACGTCCAACACTTGGGGACGCTTACCAAAATCCTTACGAATACGTTTTTTCTCGGTATAGGAGTAAACCATAGGGTTCCTCAGCTCGCTGATCAGTGACCCACTCTGCCCGCCCTAAAGGACAGCTCTTTACGACACTGTTTTTTCGAACAGAAAATTGAATTATTTTCCGTAATACTCATTGCTATTACTCTTAAATCATTTCATTGCGTTACCTTACTACCGAGCTACCCGAGTGGATCGTAGCTGAGAACGCAGTATATTAAGTCGTCAATAGGAAAAAGTATTTGGGGGTTAATTAACAGCCAAACAGTGGAAATGCTGCTAATGCCCTACAGCGCAAAAAGGCTGGTGATTAATAAATCACCAGCCGTCAGCCTTTAAAGTCAGGCTGCTAACTCAAAACTGAACTTACTTAATCTCAACAGAAGCACCAGCTTCTTCCAGAGATTTTTTCAGTGCTTCAGCGTCATCTTTGCTGATAGCTTCTTTCAATACAGCTGGAGCGCTTTCAACCAGATCTTTCGCTTCTTTCAGACCCAAGCCAGTTGCGCCGCGTACTGCCTTGATAACAGCAACTTTGTTACCGCCGATAGAAGACAGAACAACGTCAAACTCGGTTTTTTCTTCAACAGCTTCAGCCGCACCAGCAACAACAGCTACCGCTGCCGCAGCAGAAACGCCGAATTTCTCTTCCATCATGCTGATCAGTTCAACAACGTCCATTACGGACATTTCTGCAACTGCGTCCAGAATTTGTTCTTTAGTGATAGACATAACAAGTGTTCCTAAAATTCAGAAATAATTTATACGTTAAAAAGCAACGAAGGAAATTGGCAATTAAGCTGCTTCTTTCTGATCGCGTAACGCAGCCAGAGTACGAACCAGTTTGCCTGCTGAGGCTTCTTTCATGGTTGACATCAGGCGTGCGATTGCTTCTTCGTAAGTTGGGAGTGTTGCCAAACGGTCAATATCGGCCGCAGAGATAAACTCACCTTCAAAGGCTGCTGCTTTAATCTCGAATGCTGGATTCGCTTTCGCGAACTCTTTGAACAGACGAGCAGCGGCGCCCGGATGTTCGTTAGAGAAAGCAATCAAGGTTGGACCAACAAACGCTTCTTTCAGGCACTCATAAGCAGTACCTTCAACAGCACGGCGGATCAGTGTGTTACGCACAACACGGATATAAACGCCAGCTTCGCGACCTGCTTTACGCAGTTCAGTCATTTTATCTACGGTAACGCCACGGGAATCCGCAACAACCGCAGACAGCGCGCCTTTGGCTACTTCGCTAACTTCAGCAACAATCGCTTGTTTGTCTTGAAGATTTAGTGCCATTAGCTTCTTGCTCCTGGATTAACCGGGAAAAACCCGGAACTCACATCACTCATAACACTAAAAGTGCCTGAGCTCTAAAACACGGTGAGCAGAATCCAGAAATGAATGTCATTTGGCTCTGTCACCGTCTACGCAGGAATATTAAGTAATTACTTACACCTGCGGTCTTGGACGGGGCTTGGATTAGGCCAAGCTCCAACCGAAAATTTTTTATTTAGCTAATAAAAAACTTACTAGCCAAATACAAGGCGCCAAATTTTAGACAAATCTGACGCCAAGGTAAAGCGATAATCACATTCAGCTAAAATTAAGCTGAAGCGTTCAGACCTGATTGGTCAATCGCAACACCTGCGCCCATAGTAGTGGACAAGCTAACTTTCTTAATGTAAACGCCCTTGGCAGAAGATGGTTTAGCTTTTTTCAGCGCAACCAGCAGAGCTTCCAGGTTTTCTTTCAGTTTGTCAGCATCAAAGTCAACTTTACCAATGGTGGTGTGGATAATGCCGTTTTTATCGTTACGGTAACGAACCTGACCTGCTTTAGCGTTCTGTACAGCTTCAGCAACGTTAGGAGTTACAGTACCTACTTTAGGGTTTGGCATCAGACCGCGTGGACCCAGAATTTGACCTAATTGGCCAACAACGCGCATTGCATCTGGAGAGGCGATAACAACGTCAAAGTCCATTTCGCCTTTTTTAACTTGCTCAGCCAGATCTTCCATACCTACCAGCTCAGCGCCCGCTGCTTTAGCAGCTTCTGCATTTGCGCCTTGGGTAAATACAGCTACGCGAACGGAACGGCCAGTACCATGAGGCAATACTGTTGCACCACGTACGTTCTGGTCAGATTTACGAGCGTCGATGCCGAGGTTAACAGCAACGTCAACGCTTTCTACGAATTTAGCAGTAGCCAGCTCTTTCAGCAGAACAAAGGCTTCGTTAATATCATACTGCTTAGTTGCATCCACTTTCTCGCGGATTGTGCGCATGCGCTTGGTCAGTTTAGCCATCGATTAACCCTCCACTACCAGGCCCATGGAACGAGCAGTACCTTCAATTGAACGCATCATTGCTTCAACGCTAGCACCTGTCATATCCGCAGCTTTAGTTTCAGCAATTTCACGAATCTGCGCGCTGGTTACTTTACCAACTTTGTCTTTATTCGGTTTGCCGGAACCTGATTTAATGCCCGCTGCTTTCTTCAGCAGAACAGCCGCTGGTGGGGTCTTAGTAACGAAAGTGAAAGAACGATCAGAATAAACAGTGATCACAACAGGAATTGGCAGACCTTTTTCAATGCTGTCAGTTTTAGCATTGAACGCCTTACAGAATTCCATGATGTTGACACCCTGCTGACCGAGAGCAGGACCTACTGGAGGGCTTGGATTAGCCATACCAGCCGCAACCTGCAACTTGACATAGGCTTGTACTTTCTTAGCCATTGATAATTTTCCTCTATATGGGTGGTATCGCCTTTGTTTAAAAGGCTCCCCTGTCATTTCAGCCCCGCCCTATCCAGGCCAGACTACTAAAAAACAAAAGGCGCGAAATTGTATGTTAATTTCTCACCTATTGCAAGCCAGCAAAAATACGTTCAAAAATTACGCCTTTTCTACCTGGCTGAAATCCAGCTCAACGGGGGTCGCGCGACCAAAGATAGAAACCGAAACTTTCAGGCGGCTCTTCTCGTAATCAACTTCTTCCACAACACCATTGAAGTCTGCGAATGGACCATCGCTGACGCGAACCATTTCGCCTGGTTCGAACAATGTTTTTGGCCGGGGTTTATCACCAACCTGCTGAAGACGATTCATAATCGCATCAACTTCTTTATCACTGATTGGTGCCGGACGGTCAGATGTGCCACCGATAAAACCCATGACGCGTGGTACGCTGCGAACGAGATGCCACGTTGCATCGTTCATGATCATTTGTACCAGCACATACCCAGGGAAAAATTTGCGTTCACTTTTGCGACGCTGGCCGCTACGAATCTCAACAACTTCCTCTGTTGGCACCATCACTTCGCCAAAAGAATCTTCCATATCATGTAATTTGATATGTTCACGTAAAGATTGTGCAACGCGACCTTCAAACCCAGAAAATGCCTGTATAACATACCAACGTTTTTTTGGGGAATCTGACATCTTAGAACCTCAGGCCTGTAATAAATGAAACTAAACGCACCAGGATACCGTCAAGACCCCATAGGATCAAAGACATCAATGCAGTGACTGCCGCAACAATCAAAGTTGTATGCAGCGCTTCCTGGCGAGTTGGCCAAATAACTTTACGCATTTCAATGCGGGCTTCGCGGGCGAAAGCCAGTGTGGTTTTCCCTTTCGCAGTCCAGAGCGCAACTGCTCCCGCAAGAGCAACAATAACAACAACCGCCATCGCGCGTAGAGGAAGGCTATACTCCCGATAAAGGTAGTTTCCAACGATAGCAACCGTTAATAAGGCTGCCACTAATAGCCATTTCATTACCTCAAGACTACGCCTGCTTTCTTGAGCATCGCTATTCGCACTCATAAACCAACCTGTAACTATGATTTAAATAGATAGCCAGCTTGCCTCGCAAGAGCAAAACAAATCAGACCGAACCAAAAAATTTGAGTGATTGTATCTGACTTGGCGCCATAATTCAGTATGACATTGTATATCTGAGAGAGATATAGCCAATTCGTTGCATCAGAGCCTATCTCACCAATAATTAAAAACAACTATTGATGAGATAGGTTCTTATTAAGACAACGTACAAAAAGGGCATCGGTTGATGCCCTTTTAGTGTAATCACATCAAAAAATTACGCGATAATTTTAGCAACAACACCAGCACCTACGGTACGGCCGCCTTCACGGATAGCGAAGCGCAGCCCCTGGTCCATTGCGATTGGCGCAATCAGAGTCACTTTCATCTGAATGTTATCACCTGGCATCACCATTTCCACGCCTTCTGGCAGCTCGATTGTGCCGGTTACGTCAGTTGTACGGAAGTAGAACTGTGGACGGTAGCCTTTGAAGAATGGCGTATGACGGCCGCCTTCGTCTTTGCTCAGAATATAAACTTCTGATTCGAAAGTGGTGTGTGGCTTGATTGAACCTGGTTTTGCCAGTACCTGACCACGTTCGATTTCGTCACGTTTTGTACCACGCAGCAGAACGCCCACGTTCTCGCCCGCACGGCCTTCGTCCAGCAGTTTGCGGAACATTTCCACGCCGGTACAAGTGGTTTTCGTGGTGTCTTTGATACCAACGATTTCGACTTCTTCACCGACTTTAACAATACCGCGCTCTACACGACCGGTTACCACGGTACCACGGCCTGAAATAGAGAATACGTCTTCGATTGGCAGCAGGAATGGCTGGTCGATTGCACGCTCTGGTTCTGGAATGTAGCTGTCCAGGGCGTCGGCTAGTTCAATGATCTTCGCTTCCCACTCTGCATCGCCTTCCAGCGCTTTCAGCGCAGAACCACGGATAACTGGGGTATCGTCGCCTGGGAAATCGTACTGAGACAGCAGCTCGCGCACTTCCATCTCAACCAGTTCCAGCAGCTCTTCGTCGTCTACCATGTCGCATTTGTTCAGGAAGACGATGATGTAAGGAACGCCTACCTGACGACCTAACAGGATGTGCTCACGAGTCTGCGGCATTGGGCCGTCAGTCGCAGCAACTACCAGGATTGCGCCGTCCATCTGAGCCGCACCGGTGATCATGTTTTTCACATAGTCAGCGTGGCCTGGGCAGTCAACGTGCGCGTAGTGGCGGCTTGGGGTATCATATTCTACGTGAGAAGTAGAGATGGTGATACCACGCGCTTTTTCTTCTGGCGCGTTATCGATTTGGTCGAATGCACGAGCATTACCACCGTAGGTTTTAGCCAGTACAGTAGTGATAGCAGCAGTCAGGGTTGTTTTACCGTGGTCAACGTGGCCGATAGTACCAACGTTAACGTGCGGTTTTGTACGTTCAAATTTTTCTTTAGACACGACTCTATTCCTTAATATCGCTCCCTCATCATCGGGGAGGGAGCTGAATCTAGATATTAAACCCGAAAAACTTATTTAGCTTTACGAGATTCGATAATAGCCTGAGCGACGTTGCTCGGCGCTTCATTGTACTTCAGGAACTCCATAGAGTAAGAAGCACGACCTTGGGTCTGAGAACGCAGGTCAGTAGCATAACCAAACATTTCAGATAATGGTACCTGAGCACGTACGATTTTGCCGGTAGTCATATCTTCCATACCGTCAATCATACCACGGCGGCGGTTTAGGTCGCCGATAACGTCACCCATGTAGTCTTCTGGTGTTTCAACTTCAACTTTCATGATAGGCTCCAGCAGAACTGGTTTCGCCTTCATAAAGCCTTCTTTGAAGCCCATAGAACCTGCGATTTTGAACGCCATTTCAGAAGAGTCAACTTCGTGGTAAGAACCATCGAACAGCGCCACTTTAACGTCAACAATCGGGTAACCGGCCAGAACACCATTTTTCATTTGTTCCTGAATACCCTTATCTACTGCCGGGATATATTCTTTAGGAACAACACCACCAACGATTTCGTTAGCAAATTCGTAGCCTACGCCACCTGGTTCCATTGGCTCAATACGCAGCCATACGTGACCAAACTGACCACGACCACCAGACTGACGAACAAATTTACCTTCTTGTTCAACAGTAGAACGGATGGTTTCACGGTAAGCAACCTGAGGTTTACCGACGTTCGCTTCAACTTTGAACTCACGACGCATACGGTCAACCAAGACATCCAAGTGAAGCTCACCCATACCAGCGATAATAGTCTGACCAGATTCTTCATCGGTAGACACGCGGAATGATGGGTCTTCCTGAGCCAGACGACCTAAAGCGATACCCATTTTTTCCTGGTCAGCTTTAGTTTTTGGCTCGATAGCAACAGAGATGACTGGCTCTGGGAATTCCATACGCTCCAGGATAATTGGCGCGTTGAGATCACACAGAGTATCACCGGTAGTCACATCTTTCAGGCCAATCGCCGCGGCGATGTCACCTGCACGAACTTCTTTAATTTCTTCACGTTTATTAGCATGCATCTGAACGATACGGCCAAAACGCTCTTTTTTGTCTTTCACTGGGTTAAGAACGGTATCACCGGAATTAACCACGCCAGAGTAGACACGGAAGAAGGTCAAGTTACCAACGAATGGGTCAGTAGCGATTTTAAACGCCAGTGCCGAAAACGGTTCGCTGTCGTCAGAATGACGCTCTGCCGGCGTATCTTTACCGTCTGGCAGAATACCTTTAATGGACTCAACATCCGTTGGTGCTGGCAGGTACTCAACAACCGCATCCAGCATTGCCTGAACACCTTTGTTCTTAAATGCAGAACCACAGGTAACCAGGATGATTTCGTTAGTCAGAACACGATGACGCAGACCAGCTTTGATCTCTTCTTCAGTCAGTTCTTCACCGCCAAGGTATTTTTCCATCAGCTCTTCTGATGCTTCCGCAGCGGCTTCAATCAAATTGTTACGCCATTCTTCCGCCAGATCCTGCATATCAGCCGGGATATCTTCATAAGTGAAGGTAGTGCCCTGATCTTCATCGTTCCAGTTGATGGCTTTCATTTTCACCAGGTCAACAACACCGGTGAAAGCATCTTCTGCGCCAATGGCTAATTGCAGAGGTACTGGGTTTGCCGCCAAGCGAGTTTTGATCTGCTCAA
This sequence comes from Photorhabdus aegyptia, assembly GCF_000612035.1. Classification (NCBI taxonomy): domain Bacteria; kingdom Pseudomonadati; phylum Pseudomonadota; class Gammaproteobacteria; order Enterobacterales; family Morganellaceae; genus Photorhabdus; species Photorhabdus aegyptia. The sequence continues at coordinate 36,880 of NZ_JFGV01000040.1, forward strand.
CAACACGTAAGAAATTCGCTCCCATACGGTCCATTTTGTTAACGAACGCGATACGTGGAACTCTATATTTATTTGCCTGACGCCATACGGTTTCAGACTGTGGCTGAACACCACCAACCGCACAATAAACCATTACGGCACCGTCAAGAACACGCATGGAACGTTCTACTTCGATAGTGAAGTCAACGTGCCCTGGGGTGTCAATGATATTGATACGGTGCGCATCAAACTGCTTAGCCATACCTGACCAGAAAGCAGTTGTTGCTGCGGAGGTGATGGTAATACCACGCTCCTGCTCCTGTTCCATCCAGTCCATAGTAGCAGCGCCATCATGAACTTCACCGATCTTATGGTTTACACCAGTGTAGAACAGAATACGTTCGGTAGTGGTGGTTTTACCGGCGTCGATGTGTGCACTGATACCGATGTTACGGTAACGTGCAATGGGTGTTGTACGAGCCATTTGATTCCTCTATATCCTAGGACGTTCAATGTAAATCTGGGTGGCAGAGCAGCCACCCAGGGCATCATCACTACGATGGGATTACCAACGGTAGTGTGCGAACGCCTTGTTAGCTTCTGCCATACGGTGAACGTCTTCACGTTTCTTAACGGCAGTGCCTTTATTTTCGGCTGCATCAGATAATTCGTTCGCCAGGCGCAGAGCCATAGATTTATCACCGCGTTTACGAGCAGCTTCAACGATCCAGCGCATTGCCAACGCATTGCGACGAACCGGACGAACTTCAACTGGTACCTGATAAGTAGAACCACCAACACGGCGGGACTTAACTTCCACGGTTGGACGCACATTATCCAATGCAAGTTCAAACGCTTCCAGATGTTCTTTACCAGAACGCTGAGCCAGGGTCTCAAGCGCACTATATACAATTGCTTCCGCAGTAGATTTTTTACCATCTACCATCAGGATATTGACAAATTTGGCCAGTAATTCAGATCCGAACTTTGGATCTGGCAGAATTTTACGCTGACCAATTACACGACGACGTGGCATGGAAATACTCCGTTTCGAATTCAGGGTTGTCCAAAACTCTACGAGTTTATTTTGACATTAAAGTAAATAATGTTTGGCCTTACTTAACGGAGAACCATTAAGCTTTTGGCTTCTTCACACCGTACTTAGAACGACCTTGTTTACGGTCTTTAACACCGGAACAGTCCAGTGCGCCGCGAACAGTGTGGTAACGCACACCTGGCAAGTCTTTAACACGACCGCCACGGATCAGAATTACGGAGTGCTCTTGCAAGTTGTGGCCTTCACCACCGATGTAAGAAGAAACTTCGTAACCGTTAGTCAAACGCACACGACATACTTTACGCAGTGCGGAGTTTGGTTTTTTAGGGGTGGTGGTATATACGCGAGTACATACGCCACGCTTCTGCGGGCAAGCTTCCAGAGCAGGAACGTTGCTTTTTGCAACCTTCATGCTACGGGGTTTGCGCACCAGCTGGTTAATAGTTGCCATTATTAAAAAAACTCCTGGTTTTTTTGCTTCGTAAACACGGATTAAATCTCTTGTCTGCCCAACGGCAAAACACGAGGACGCGGAATTTTATGGCTGACTCGTCAGGGTGTCAAGAAATATACAGCGTTTTCTCAACTACCAGGCGAATTGTTGATGGTGTTTTACCGTCAGGTTAACAAAGTCAGTATAGTCGATCACTTGCACTTTGTCTGAAACCTGCCCGTTCAATCCCCGCGCCTCGATATCTTCTTTCAGCGCATACAAGGCAGCGCCACAACTGATCAGATTCGGCAGATAACAATTACCGTCAATTCCTGCCAGTACGCCATCCTGAATAAACAGGATGTCATCACCACGGGCAAGCAGATTGAATATCGCATTGAAATCACATTGATAAGGCGATCGGCCAACAGTATATAGCATATTATTGTCCTTCCAATAGCTCAGAATGTCAGCACAACATCATAGTCAACCAACTTCTCACGGATTGTTTCTGCGGGTATCACTCCCGTATCCAGAACAAAACGATTGATTGAGCTTAACCCACGCATCGTAAGGTCTTCCCGGCACAAATAACATTCTTCAATATCGTACAGAGGCAACACCTTAAAAGTAGCGATATAGTTTCTGGCAAGGATTCTGTCAGGCTGCTGATTCGGTAGTAGTTGGAGTACGCCGTCAGAAATAAAAAATACACCTATCTTTTCTGTTAATGCCGAAGTTGCCAGCAATGCGTCTAAGCCTTCTCTACCCCCTGCGTCACCATGAGGCGCTTTAGTGAAGACAAAAGCAATTTTTTTCATTTTTGCCTCTCAAAATTGCACCACACGGTCACAAGTCAACATAGCCTCAGCCAGTGTTCCCAATCCACTTAGTTCAAACCCTTCAGCCAGGTTTGCTACCGGTAAATTCAACTCATTCGCCTGCTGAGCATCAAGAACGCCACGACGCAGGGCAGCGGCAATACAAATATGCATGCCAAACCGATGCTCTTTTGCCATCGCTTGCCATGCGCTAACCAAGTTGAACTCATCACCGGCTGGTACAGTCAACTGATTGCCGTTATAAACCCCTTCCCGATAAAAAAATACGGTATTAAGTTTATGCCCCATCGTAATTAAGGCTTGCGCGAATTGGTAAGCGCTGCTGGCTTGCTGGGTACCATATGCAGGCCCCGTAACCAGCAGACAATAAGACAACGAAGACATTACCGCTCAGGCCCTAAACATTCACCATTTTTAAACTGACGAATATAGAGATAAACAGTATGTTTAGAAATATTTAAACGCTCAGCAACCTGATTGATTGCATCTTTAATATCAAAAATGCCTTTCTCATAGAGATTCAGAACCACCTGCCTGTTCTTGGCATTATTGGATACACTGCGATCAATATTGACTTCTTCAATAGTATATTCCAGCGTTTGCGCGACCAAATCATCCACGGATGAGGCAAAATTTACGTTTGGTGCGACATCATGTGTTTCTTCTGGAATAAATGTCTGAATAATTTCAGAGAAAGGAACATCAAGATTCATATTAATGCACAGAAGGCCGATCACTCGGCGATTCCGGTTGCGGATCGCAATCGTAACTGACTTCATCAATGAACCGCTTTTCGCCCGGGTAAAATAGGCTTTAGATGCACTACAATCTTCGTCTGTAATGTCATGCAACATGCGCAACGCAAGATCAGTAATCGGTGAACCTATTTTACGACCTGTATGTTCTCCGTTGGCTATTCTGACGGCTGAACATTTAAGATCTTCCAATGAATGAAGGACAATCTCGCAATGCCCACCAATCAGCATAGCCAAGCCATCAACCGCGGCTTCATAAGATTTTAAAATTTCGTGGTCCGTTTCAGTAAACGGTTGGTTTTCCAGTAAATCGACATCACTGATATCACCAGATAATAACGGGTTAGACATTCAATACACCATCCTTCAAACGCAGACAACGACGTCTTGCTAAAAACACAACGTGATAAACCTATAAAAATTTCTTGTGAAAACTCAATTGTTGCAGCTTAACAGAGATCCTAATCAAAGATCTTTGCATTCACATGAAATATTGACGTTAAAACCACATGACATCATCGTCAAGCCATTGCAGCTCAGACATTTGGTCTCTATCACAGCTTTCAGTAACAAAAAACCGTTGACAGAATCTCTACCAACGGTTTTATCCGTATTGATCAAAGATATTTAGCTGACAGCTTACTTAGCTTTGGTATCCGCTTTAATATCCAACAACTCGATATCAAATACTAATGTAGAATTTGCAGGAATACCTGGCAGATCCGCTTTACCATAGGCCAGCTCTGGTGGAATAACCAGTTTAATTTTTCCACCTTTTTTCACATTCTGTAAACCTTCTGTCCAACCAGGGATAACGCCATCCAGGCGAATAGAAAGCGGCTCATTACGCTTATAGGAACTATCGAACTCTTTACCATCAATCAATGTCCCCCGATAGTTCACAACTACCGTGTCGCTTGCCACAGGTTTCTTACCACTGCCGTCCTTCTCTATTTTATACAAAAGGCCGGTTTTGCTCTTAACGACGCCTTTTTCCTTAGCAAATTCTTCACGATATTTAGCGCCTTTAGCTTCATTCTCGCGAGCTTCTTTTTCCATTTTAGCTTCAGCGGCAGACTTCACTTTCCCTTCAAATGCACGCAGCGTATTTTCAATTTCGCTGTCAGTCAGTTTGCTTTTGTCATTAAAAGCATCCTGCACACCCGATAACAATTGATCTTTATCCAATGGGATACCCAGAGATTTCTGTTCTTTCAGGGTGTTTTGCATATAACGCCCTAAAGATGCACCCAGAGCATAAGCGTTTTGCTGATCTTCTGTTTTAAATGCGCTGTTCAATTCTGTGCTACTCTGACTATCCGCTTTAGCCGCCAACACCTGAGGGGCGCTGAAAGCCATCGCTAATGTGGTAGCAAGCAGGGTAACTTTAAACAATGATTTCATCTGTTTCTCCAATAGCTTTGGGGGATTTTACCGTCAGCAAAAGTTATGCAATCAAGCCACTATAACTGCCTACAGGAGCACAACACAATATTTGTTGAACACAATGTTTGCTGAACATAATGTTTATTGAACACAATATTTGCTGTTTTAGTGCCCTAAGCTTATTAGGACAACATAAATGGCAAGAGGTTTCATAATAACCGCATTTCACAGAATATTCTGGGCATAGTAGGCCACTCTTAATTAATATGGGGCATTTAACACTGGCAATACAGGGCCTGAAATGGGAGGAGATCATGGATCTGTCAGAATTTGAGCAACGGCTTGAACATTTGGAAAGTCGAATTGCCTTTCAAGATATAACTATCGAAGAATTAAATCAGGTAGTAACTGAGCAACAAAGGGAGATCGCCAGATTAAAAGAGCATTTGCGGTTGATGACAGAACGATTAAAAGCCACTCAACCCTCAATGGTCGCTTCACCATCTGAGGAGACTCCTCCGCCTCATTACTAGAAAAACATTAAATTACAATAAACTAGGGCAAGTATCGAAACTGAATATTCCAAACTTGCCCCGTTTTTTTAAATATTAAAAATGTACTATCCGCTTTAGCTTATCAGTGGCAACTGCCGCCACCGCAGCATCCGTGTCCTTCATCATGATGGTGATGATGACCGTCATCATGGCCATGACCACCACAGCAGCCTCCCTCGCCATGTTCGTGACCATGAGCGCCATGAACATGACCATGAGCCAATTCTTCTTCAGTCGCTTCACGGATGGCGATGACTTCAACATTGAATTTCAGATTCTGACCAGCCAGCATATGGTTACCATCAACCACAACATGCTCGTCTTCAACCGCTGTAATTTCTACGGGTACTGGCCCCATATCGGTATCAGCCAAGAAACGCATGCCAACTTCCAGTTCATCAACACCAACAAAGACATCTTTTGGCACACGCTGAACCAGATTGTCATCATACTGACCATAAGCATCATCAGCCTGCACGCTGACATCAAAACTCTCACCCGCCTCACGGCCTTCCAGCGCCTTTTCCAAACCGCTAATCAATGAACCACGGCCATGCAGATAGTCCAACGGCGCACTCGCCGGCGACTCATCAACTAAAACACCATCTTCTGTTCTTACTTGATAAGCCAGGCTGACTACCAAGTCTTTTGCTACTTTCATGACATCTCCTACCCGTGGGTCTAAAAATTTTTACCGATTGTAGCGGAATTTTCAGTCTCTGTACTCACTCGCGCTAATATTCACATAATTATTGTGGGGTAAAAATACCAATAACCTGTTCCTGCTTTCTGACATGAGAGGTCACTTTCTCATCAGTCTGACGTTGTTGATGACCACAATGGACACATTCCACCACATCAACCTGATCTTCTCGCCACATTGCGAGTGTGTCCTGAGAGTGACATTCTGGGCAGACAGCACCAGCAATAAATCTCTTACGACTTACCGACATGATTTGCTCCGCTATTATTCATGTATTCATGCTCATCCCAACCATCCGGTTGGCGACGTTCATTCAGCATTTCCCGTTCAAACAGCTCTTCCAGTTCCCGCCGCGCCTCTTTTATACGAGATATGTGAGCCACATCTCCCTGTAGCTGCGGCATGAGTTCTCTCAGCATCCGCATATCTAACCGCTGGAAATGTTGTTTTGCACGATTAGCTTTATGCGGATGCATTCCCAATTCAACTAAGGTTTTACGTCCCAGTTCCAAAGCGCTGGAGAAAGTTTCACGGGTGAAATTTTTTACTCCATTTTGCAGCAGTTCATGCGCTTCCAGGCGTCCTCTGGCTCGCGCCATAATATGCAGATTCGGAAAATGTTTCTGGCATAAATGAACGATCATCATGGTATCTTCCGGCTCATTACAGGTGATGACTATCGCTTTGGCTTTATCCGCACCTGCCGAACGTAACAGCTCCAATTCAGCCGCATCGCCATAATAAACTTTATAGCCATAACGCCGCATCGTACTCACAGCACTGACATCGCGTTCTAACACCGTTATACGGATTTTGTTCACCATTAGAAGACGACCGATTACCTGACCGAATCGACCAAAACCCACTAAAATCACCTGCGGATCATCATTTTCCACAAAGGGCTGTTCATCCGTCTCATCTTGGGCATTATAACGACGTGCCAGAATAGCATCTATCAATTGCATGACAAGCGGCGTTGTCATCATCGATATCGTCACTACGACCAGCAACAAAGCCATCTGTCCACTATTGAGCACATTCTGGCTCAGTGCGGCAGAAAACAGAACAAAGGCGAATTCTCCCCCTTGGCTGAGTACGCCGGAAAATTGCAGGCAGGATGCCCCCCGCAAGCCAGCAATCATTGCGATCAGATACAGCACAATGCCTTTCACAATCACCAAAGCCAGCACACCAAGTAATACTTCGGACAAATGTATTAGTAGTACTCCCAGATTCAGAGACATACCGACCGAAATAAAAAACAGCCCCAACAGTAATCCTTTAAACGGTTCTATGGATATTTCCAGTTCATGGCGATATTCGCTATCTGCCAGTAATACCCCGGCGATAAAGGTTCCCAGTGCCATAGAAAAACCGAGCGCTTCCATAAATAGCGCTGAGCTGAGTACCACCAGTAACGCCGCCGCGGTAAATAGTTCACGCACTCCAGCTCTGACGACTAAACGAAACAACGGGCGTAACAGATAACGGCCACCGAGCAACATACCAGCAAAAGCAGCAATTTTTAGCGCTATTCGATACCAGTCACTGGATGCTGTTCCACCTGCCAACAGCGGAATCAATGCCAAAGCCGGGATTACCGCCATATCTTGAAATAGCAAAACCGAGAAACCAAGCTGCCCGCCTTCATTGCGGTTCATGCCCTTCTCTTTCATGAGTTGCAGAGCCATTGCCGTTGAGGACATCGCCATACCGATACCACCAATAACCGCCGCCTGCCATGAAAAATCGGTCAGATATAGCAACACCGCCAGCACACTCGCCGTGAAAATAACTTGAGCCGCACCGACACCAAAAATAGATCGTCTGAGTTGCCAGAGTTTAGCGGGGTTAAGCTCAAGGCCGATGATAAACATCAGGAAAACAATCCCCAACTCAGAGAAATGAAGAATATCATCAACATCCCTGATAAAGCTCAACCCCCACGGGCCCAGGACAATCCCTGCCAACAAATAACCTAATACTGCTCCAATCTTGCATTTCTGTGCGATTGGCACTGCCACAACAGCAGCAAATAAAAACAATACACCGGCGCTCAATTGCGCTGAATGCTCCATAACTATAGCCCTCCTAATGACAATGGCGATTTGAGCCATTCACGATAATCATTAGCATGGATGGCAAGAAGTTCAGGTTTTTGGCGACGCGCCCAATAAACAATAATTGGTGATAACCAATGCATACGGCACATCGCTGCGGTGAGTTCAAAAGGACGAAGGATCTCTTCCATTGGATAGAGATTATACCCATCAGCCCGGAAAGTGCTTTCCGGTTCCCCTGTAGTAATCACTGAACGCCAATATTTTCCCTGTAATGCCAATCCGGTAATACCACTGGCAAACCCGCGAGTCAGTACACGATCCATCCACTCCTTTAATAAAGCGGGACAACTGTAGGTATACAGTGGGTGTTGAAAAACAATCACCTGATGCTCTCGAAGCAGTTGCTGCTCATAATGAACATCAATAAAAAAATCTGGATAAGCTCCATATAAGTCGTGAATCGTAACATGCTCTAAACCCTGCACAGGTTGTAACAAAACACGATTTGCTACTGAATCCTGTGGCTCAGGATGGGCATACAGCAGCAGGACTTTAGGCGGCTGTAACATCGTTCCCTCCTCAAGAACGTGTCAGGACACGTATTTTCCGTTAACATGCATACAAAGTGATAAAATTAAGACGCTTATTATCTGTTACTGCTAATTTAACATATTTTATACAAACGATACTTATGATTGTTTTCTCTTCATTACAAATTCGTCGCGGAACCCGTGTCTTGCTGGATAATGCCAGCGCCACTATTAATCCCGGGCAGAAAGTTGGTCTGGTAGGGAAAAATGGCTGTGGCAAATCTACCCTACTTGCATTATTAAAAAATGAACTTCAGGCGGAAGCAGGAGCATTCACTTTTCCCAGTAACTGGGCGCTGTCTTGGGTGAATCAAGAAACGCCTGCCTTGGAAATACCTGCTCTGGAGTATGTTATTGATGGTGATCGTGAATTCCGCCAACTGGAACAACAACTGCGGATAGCCAATGAAAAAAATGACGGTAACCTGATCGCTCACCTACACAGTCAACTGGACACGGTTCAAGCCTGGACGATCCGTTCAAGAGCATCAAGTTTGTTGCACGGCTTAGGTTTCTCTCAAGAGCAACTCGATCAACCTGTACGCGCCTTTTCCGGCGGATGGCGCATGCGCCTCAATCTAGCTCAGGCACTACTCTGCCGTTCTGACTTATTGTTGCTTGATGAACCGACTAACCATCTTGATCTGGATGCGGTTATCTGGTTGGAAAAATGGCTGAGAAGCTACCCCGGGACATTAATCCTTATCTCCCATGATCGGGATTTTCTCGACCCTATTGCCGATAAGATCCTCCATATAGAGCAACAATCGCTGTTTGAGTACAGCGGCAACTACTCATCTTTCGAACGCCAACGCGCGACCAAGCTGGCGCAACAACAGGCTCTTTATAAAAGTCAGCAAGAGAAAGTCGCCCACCTGCAAAGCTATATTGACCGTTTCCGCGCCAAGGCCAGCAAAGCCAAACAGGCTCAGAGCCGTATCAAGATGTTAGAGCGGATGGAGTTGATCGCTCCTGCCCACGTTGATAACCCATTTCATTTTAGTTTCCGTAAACCAGAGAGTCTGCCCAATCCACTCCTGAAAATGGAAAAAGTCAGCGCAGGCTATGGCGAACGGACTGTTTTAAATTCCATCAAGCTGAATCTGGTTCCCGGCTCCCGCATTGGTCTGCTGGGCCGTAATGGCGCGGGTAAATCCACGTTGATTAAACTGTTAGCTGGAGAACTGCAATCTCAGAGTGGAACGGTAGAATTAGCTAAAGGGATTAAACTGGGATATTTCGCCCAGCATCAACTGGAATATTTGCGTGCGGATGAATCGCCATTACAGCATTTAGTCCGCATTGCGCCACAGGAAACAGAGCAGCAACTGAGGGATTATCTGGGCGGCTTTGGTTTCAAAGGCGATCAAGTGACCGACCCAAGTGGGCGTTTTTCCGGGGGAGAAAAAGCGCGTTTGGTTTTGGCATTGATGGTCTGGCAACGCCCTAACCTTCTGTTGCTTGATGAACCAACGAACCATCTCGACCTGGATATGCGTCAAGCACTGACAGAAGCTTTGATCGACTTTGACGGTGCGTTAGTGGTGGTTTCCCATGACCGGCATCTATTACGTTCAACAACAGATGAGTTATATCTGGTTCATGATGGCCGGGTAGAATCATTCAATGGCGACTTAGAAGATTATCAACAATGGCTGACCGATCAACAACGTCAACTAAATCAGCAAATACGTGAAAACAACGATAAGGAAAAAGAGACATCCAGCCAAAGCGCTCAGGAAAGAAAAGATCAAAAACGGCGTCAAGCTGACTTCCGTAACCAAACGCAACCACTGCGCAAACAGCTTGCTGATCTGGAAAAACAGATGGAGAAACTGGGTAACGAACTGGTCGCACTAGAAAATCAGCTTTCAGACAGCGCTATTTATGATATCAGCCGTAAAACCGAATTGACTGAATATCTGCAAAAACAGAATCAGACCAAATCAAAATTGGAAGCAATTGAATTAACATGGATGGAAATTCAGGAACAGCTTGAAAAAATGACGCAAGAGTTTGAAGGATAAATGATTTAATACATTATCATTCAATAAAAATAGAGCGGAGAAAATAATCCGCTTTATTTTTCGATAATATTCATATTATTTCATTGAAAACAGCAATAGATAAATCCAACCATAATACCCCATATATATTTCATCTTTATCCACAATAATATCACTGCACAATTTCAATATAATCACTCCCTATACAAATAACAGCTATCTTTCTTATTCACATATTATCGATTAATGAAGAAAATAATTCTGCTTCACTTACCAACTCATAATCGATAACAGGACTCCATAAGATACCAAAATCAATCTCCATATCGGTTTTCAACACCTCTAATGAATCCAGATATTGTGATGGAATTGAGCGAATAACTTTTTCCGGCACTAAAGAAAAACCATTGCGTTTAATGATCAACTCAATCATGACCATAATATCATTAGTTCTTAACATTAAATTCATATTATTATTATAAATAGAAAATGTATTAATACCATCGGTAAAATCAATCGATATATTACTCTCACCAGTATCAACAAGGCTATATAATGATGCTATTTCCTTATTTAACTCAGCAAAATTCTGATTCCAATCACTGCCTTTTTTAAAAAGATAAACGAGTTTTTCAGTAAAAATCTTCCTTGGCATAAGTGATGAAGTTAACGGTAAAGGAACAATAGCGATATGTAATAGACCTGAGTTTAATAGATTCATTTGCTGCTCAAATGTCAGCCCCGTCATTAGCACAAGTACCACCTTTTCCTTACTACCTAGAAAAAGCCGCTCTTCCATTTTCCCGGAATCATAAATAGGAAAACAAGAGCTAACATAGAGGTAATGTGGCGAATCATATTGCAAATCATGATTCACCTGAGTCTGAAACTGCTCAAAATGACTCAATAACTTCTGAGCATTCTCAAAGGTCTTTTGCCCAAAATCAGTCAATCTAGTACCATTCGGCCCTCTGGAAAACAAAGAAGCCCCGAACTCTTCTTCCAGCGCATTAATTTTCTTAGTCAGCCCAGGTTGTGAAATATGTAGTATTTGAGAAGCCTGATGATAATTAAGTGTTTCAGCCAACACGATAAAAGCTTTGAGATTACGTATATCCATATCTCCACCATTCGGGTTTATCTTTCAAACTTTGCTTGCGTTATTATTTCAACAATAGACTAAATCACTTAGACTTAACTGAAATTAACTAAATAGAGATTAAACAACAATTATAAGATGATCAATTAATTTATTATAAAAATGTTGACAAAAGTTTATATTTACCATAATTCCTTTCTACTCCCTGAGGTAAATGACTAAATAATCCATCTAAATTAAACGCTTTAAAATATAATGAATTTTACGCTTTTTAGGTGTTTTACCTATAGCAATCCCTATACATCCTGTGACATACATTCGCTACTACACAAGGTAGATAAATATATCTGGTGAATATCATTATGAAAACATCGCTATTAGCCTTAATTTTTAAATCAAATCTCGCCGCCACCCACCAATAAGACTAACATTAATCACATAGTTTAATATCTTTTACATATTTATTCGGTGACATCCAAGATATCTTTTGGCATATCAAGTAATTCTTACTCCTCAGTTTATAATGCACATAAAAAGATACAGGAAAACTCAAAAAAAATGCAACAATAGCTATCATACCAAGATATTTAACATAAA